>NZ_LHOZ01000065.1:0-266795 GCF_001297205.1 Frigoribacterium sp. RIT-PI-h
CCCCCCGACCCCGAGAAGAGTCCCCATGCCCCTGATGAAAGCCAGCTACGAGCACCAGGCCCTGCTGCTCGACCTGCAGCAACTCGACACCGCGCTGCGCCAGATCGCGCACAAGGGCGCCAACCTGCCCGAGATCGCCGTCCTCGCGTCGCTCGAGGGCGACGGCTCGCGCCTGCGCAGCCGCCTCGCGACCGAGCAGGGCGCATGGGAGGACGCGCAGAGCGAGCTCAAGCGCCTCGAGTCCGACGTCGCCGTCGTCGAGGCGCGCGTCGCCCGTGACGACCAGCGCATCGCGTCGTCGTCGTCGACGAAGGCCGGCGCCGCCCTCGAGGGTGAGCTCGCCGCCCTCGCCAAGCGTCGCTCCGACCTGGAAGACCTCGAGCTCGAGGTGATGGAGCGCGTCGAGAGCCTGGGCGCCGTCGCCGCGGTGACGCAGGGCGAGCTCGACCAGCTCGACCCCCGCCGCGTCGACGCCGAGACCGGACGCGACGCCAAGCTCGCCGAGCTCGAGGCCGAGCGGGCCGAGGTCGTCGCCAACCGCGAGACGATCGCGGCGACGGTGCCCGCCGACCTGCTGGCCCTCTACGAACGTCAGCGCGACCGTTACGGCGTGGGGGCGTCCCCGCCGCGCGGCGGTGGGTCGAGCGCCAGTGGCGTGGCCCTGCCGGCAGCGACCGGGCGGCCGTGCGCGCCGCGGCCGAGGACGACGTCGTGCTCTGCCCCGACAGCAACGCCGTCCTCGTCCGCACCTACGAGTCGGGCATCTGCCCCCAGCCGGTGCCCCGCTGGCCCCACGGCACCACGGGCGGGCGCCGCGCCGCTAGGCTCGGTGTCGCGAATGGGTCGACAAGACGGTCGCGTCGGCGGGTGCGAACCCGCCGCCGAGGAACGTCCGGGCTCCACAGAGCAGGGCGGTGGGTAACACCCACCCGGGGCAACCCGCGAGAAAGTGCAACAGAGAGCAGACCGCCACGGGTCGCACCCTCGGGTGCGACACGGGGTAAGGGTGAAACGGCGGTGTAAGAGACCACCAGCGGCTCGGGTGACCGGCCGGCTATGTAAACCTCGCCCGGAGCAAGGTCAAAGAGGGGACGTCGAGGCTGCTCGCCGAGTCCCCGGGTAGACCGCTGGAGAGCTGCGGCAACGTAGTTCCGAGAGAGATGGCCGTCCATGGTGCTTCGGCACCGGGACAGAACCCGGCGTACCAGTCGGCCCATTCGCCTCATACGAGAGAGACCCCGGGTCAGGAGGCGCGCCTCCTGACCCGGGGTCTTCTCGCGTCGGTCGTGCCTCGCCTCAGAACGCCGGGTTCGATTCGGCGGCCAGGGCGGCGGCACCCATGATGCCGGCGTTGTTGCGCAACTTGGCGGGGACGATCTCGGCCCGCAGGTCGAGCAGCGGCAGGAACTCGTCGTGGTGCTTCGACACGCCGCCGCCGACGATGATCAGGCGCGGGTAGAGCAGGGCCTCGAGGTGCGAGTAGTACTTCTGCAGGCGCTTCGCCCAGTGCTTCCAGCTGAGGTCGTCGCGCTCCTTCGCCGCGAAGGAGGCCTTGGTCTCGTAGTCCTTGCCACCGATCTCGAGGTGCCCGAGCTCGGCGTTGACGATGAGCACGCCGTCGTTGATGAGGGCGGTGCCGATGCCCGTGCCGAGCGTCGTCATGATGACGAGACCCTTGACGTCCTTAGCAGCCCCGAAACGCGTCTCGGCGTAGCCCGCGGCGTCGGCGTCGTTGACGAAGTGGATGCCCCGGCCGAGCGTGGTCTCGAAGAGCTTCTCGGCCTCGAAGCCGATCCACTTCTTCGACACGTTGGCGGCCGAGAGGGTCTTGCCGTCCATGATGGCGGCCGGGAAGCAGACGCCGACCGGCACCGAGGCGTCGTCGAGGCCCAGTTCGTCGACGATCTGCTGGACGACCGCGACGATGGCGTCCGGCTCGCCGCCCTCGGGGGTGCTCTTCTTGATGCGGTCCGAGAGGAGCTCGCCGCTGTCGAGGTCGACGATCGCCCCCTTGATGCCTGTGCCGCCGATGTCGATTCCCACTGCGGTGCGTGCCATGGGTGGTCCTTTCTCAGGAGAGCGTGAGGATGTCGGCACCGCGTTCGGTGACGACCAGGGTGTGCTCGAACTGGGCCGTGAGGCTCTTGTCGCGGGTGGAGACGGTCCAGTCGTCGTCCCAGACGTCGGCGTCGATGCCGCCGAGGGTCAACATGGGCTCGATGGTGAACACCATGCCGACCTCGATGACGTCGTCGTACTGCGGGGCGTCGTAGTGGGGGATGATCAGGCCCGAGTGGAAGGCGCGACCGACACCGTGGCCGGTGTAGTCGCGCACGACACCGAGGCCGAAGCGCTTGGCGTACGACTCGATGGCCCGACCGATCACGTTGACCTGGCGGCCCGGGGCGACGGCCTTGATGCCGCGGCGCAGCGCCTCGCGGGTGCGGTCGACCAGCTCGACGGTCTCGGGGGCGGCCTCGCCGACGACGAAGGTTCGGTTGAGGTCGCCGTGCACGCCGTTCTTGTAGGCGGTGATGTCGATGTTGATCAGGTCGCCGTCGACGAGGACGGTGTCGTCGGGGATGCCGTGGCAGATGACCTCGTTCACCGAGGTGCAGACCGACTTGGGGTAGCCGCGGTACCCGAGGGTCGAGGGGTAGGCGTCGTGCGCGACGACGAACTCGTGGGCGATGCGGTCGAGCTCGTCGGTGGTCACGCCGGGGCGGAGGGCGGCCTCGACCGCGTCGATGGCCTGCGAGGCGATGCGGCCGCTCTCGCGGATGAGCTCGACGGTCTCGGCGTCGTACACGTCGCCGTCGGTGTACTCGGCGGGGGCGGCCTTGCCGACGTACTCGGGTCGGGCGATCGACGGGGGGACCGGACGCTGCGCTGAGATCCGGCCCGGGGTCAAGAATCCGTGGGAGTCCCGGGGCATACGATCAAGCTTAGGGGGAGCGCGACGGGCTCGCGTTCTCCACAGCCGCACCGAGAGGACGACACCATGGCCGAGTTCTGGTTCAACACGAAGACGCACGAGGTCGAAGAGGGCAAGGTCTCGCCGGCCGTCGACCGGGCCGGGCCCTACGCCACACGCGACGAGGCGGCCCGGGCGATCGAGACGATCAAGGCCCGCAACGCCGCCCTCGACGCCGAAGAGGCCGCGAACGACTGAGCGGATCGAGCGTCCCGTCGGCGGACCGCCGACGGGACGCCCGGGCGTCAGACCGTCGTCGGTCGGTAGGTGATCGGCAGGCGGCGGTCGCGGCCGAAGGCCATGCCCGAGATCTTGGGGCCGATCGCCCCCTGGCGGCGCTTCCACTCGGACCGGTCGACCAGCTTCGTGATCTCGGCCACCGTGTCGGCGTCGTAGCCGAGCGCGACGACGTCCGCCGCCCCCAGCGCGTTCGTGATGTAGCCCTCGAGGATGCCGTCGAGCACCTCGTACGGCGGCAACGAGTCCTCGTCTTTCTGGTCCGGCCGCAGCTCGGCGGACGGCGGCTTCGTGATCGAGTTCTCGGGAATCGGCGCGGTCTCGCCGATCGACTCGGCGTGGGTGTTGCGCCACCGGGCGAGCTCCCAGACCATCGTCTTGGGGACGTCCTTGATCGGTGCGAACCCGCCGACCGAGTCGCCGTAGATCGTCGAGTAGCCCACGGCCAGCTCGGTCTTGTTGCCCGTGGTCAGCACGAGGTGGCCGTGCAGGTTCGACAGGCCCATCAGCACGAGCGCCCGGGCGCGGGCCTGCACGTTCTCCGCGGCGAGGCCCGTGAGGTGCAACTGCTCCTCGAACGGCGCGACGAGGTCGGCGATCGGCTCGGTCGAGTACCGGACGCCGATCCGCTCGGCGACGTCGTCGGCGTC
Organism: Frigoribacterium sp. RIT-PI-h; assembly: GCF_001297205.1. Lineage (NCBI taxonomy): Bacteria > Bacillati > Actinomycetota > Actinomycetes > Micrococcales > Microbacteriaceae > Frigoribacterium > Frigoribacterium sp. RIT-PI-h. The sequence continues at coordinate 3,862 of NZ_LHOZ01000065.1, forward strand.
GCTGCGGCTGTGCTCGCTCGACCACTGACTGGGCATCGAGACGCCGTACACGGCGTCGGCCCCGATGGCGTCGGCGGCGATCGCCGCGCACACGGCCGAGTCGATGCCACCCGAGAGGCCGAGGATCACGCTGCGGAACCCGTTCTTCCGCACGTAGTCGCGGGTGCCGAGCACCAGGGCGTTCCAGAGCTGCTGCCGGTCGTCGGGCAGTTCGGCGACGTCGCGTTCGACCGCGGACGAGGAGGCGCGGCCCGTGTCGGACCCGTGGCCCCCGGCACCGTCGCCGGTCGCCTCGGTCGCCGCCTCGAGTTCTACGCGGCGGATGCCCTCGGGCAGCTCGGTGTCCGTGGCCGGCTCGGGGTCGAGGTCGACGACCAGCAGGTGCTCGTCGAACTGCGGGGCCCGGGCCAGGATCGTCCCGTTGCCGTCGACCACCACGCTGTCGCCGTCGAAGACCAGGTCGTCCTGACCGCCGACGATGTTGACGTAGGCCACCAGGGTGTCGTTCTCGACGGCCCGGCGCGTGACGAGCGGGAGGCGCACCTCGTCCTTGTCGCGGACGAACGGGCTCGCGTTGATCACGAGGAGCAGACCCGCGTCGGCGTGCAGCACGCGCTCCACCGGGCCGCCGTCGCGCCAGAGGTCCTCACAGATCACGAGGGCGACGTCGACGCCGGCCACCCGGACGACGAGCAGCTCGTCACCGGGGATGAACACGCGGTACTCGTCGAAGACCGAGTAGTTCGGCAGGTGGTACTTGGCGGTGGTCGTCACGACACGCCCGCCCTGCAGGACGCTCGCGCAGTTCTTCGCGATGGCCGTGGGGGCGTTGCTCGTGCCCAGCAGGCGGGGCTCGAAGGGGCCGTCGGCATGGCCGACCACGACGGGCAGGTCACCCAGGCCCTCGGCCTGGAGGGTCTCGGCCAGGACCTCGACGGCGTGTTGGCTGGCCTGCAAGAAACTCGGCCGGCTGGCGAGGTCCTCGATCGGATAGCCCGTGACGCTCATCTCGCCCGCGGCGAGCAGGTCGGCACCGGCGGCGCGGGCCCGACGGGCCGCCTCGACGATCTGGGCGGAGTTGCCGGCGAGGTCGCCGACGACGGGGTTGGTCTGCGCGAGCGCCAAGCGGAGTCGGGGCATGTCCACTACCGTAGTGGCGGAGCAGAAAGGCCGTGGCATGGACAAACAGAGGGACTTCGTCCTCCGCACGATCGAAGAGCGCGGCATCAAGTTCATCCGCCTCTGGTTCACCGACGTGATCGGCACCCTCAAGTCCGTCGCCATCGCTCCGGCCGAGGTCGAGGGCGCGTTCGCCGAGGGCATCGGCTTCGACGGCTCGGCCATCGAGGGCCTGACCCGCTCGTACGAGGCCGACGTGCTCGCCCAGCCCGACCCGACGCCCTTCCAGATCCTGCCCTGGCGGGGCGAGATCGATCCGCCCGCCCGCATGTTCTGCGACATCACGCCCCCCGACGGCCAACCTGCCGTGGCCGATCCGCGCAACGTCCTGAAGCGCACCCTGGCCCGGGCCGGCGAGCGCGGCTTCACCTTCTACACGCACCCCGAGGTCGAGTTCTACCTGCTGAAGAGCGCCCAGCTCGGCGCCGACGGCCCCCAGCCGGTCGACTCGGCCGGCTACTTCGACAACGTCCCCGGCGGCACCGCCCACGACTTCCGTCGCCGCTCGGTCCGCATGCTCGAAGACCTGGGCATCTCGGTCGAGTTCAGCCACCACGAGGCGGGGCCCGGTCAGAACGAGATCGACCTGCGTTACGCCGACGCGTTGACGACGGCCGACAACATCATGACCTTCCGCACGGTCATCAAAGAGGTCGCCATCGAGCAGGGCGTCTTCGCCTCGTTCATGCCGAAGCCGTTCAGCCAGCACCCCGGCTCGGGCATGCACACGCACATGTCGCTCTTCGAAGGTGACTCCAATGCCTTCTACGAGGCGGGGGCCGAGTACCAGCTCTCGACGATCGGTCGTCAGTTCATCGCAGGCCTGCTCAAGCACGCCCCCGAGATCACGGCCGTGACGAACCAGTTCGTCAACAGCTACAAGCGTCTCTGGGGCGGCGACGAGGCACCGAGCTTCGTGACCTGGGGTCACAACAACCGCTCGGCGCTCGTGCGCGTCCCGCTCTACAAGCCCAACAAGGGCAACTCGAGCCGCGTCGAGTACCGCGCCATCGACTCCGCCGCGAACCCGTACCTGGCCTTCTCGCTGATGCTGGCGGCGGGCCTCAAGGGCATCGAAGAGGGCTACGAACTGCCGGCCGAGGCAGAGGACAACGTTTGGGGCCTGAGCGACGCCGAGCGTCGCGCCCTGGGTTACCGTCAGCTGCCCGCCAGCCTCGACCACGCCCTGTCGATCATGGAGAACAGCGAACTCGTCGCCGAGACGCTGGGTGAGCAGGTCTTCAACTACGTGCTGCTCAACAAGCGGCAAGAGTGGAAAGAGTACCGGGCACAGGTCACGCCGTTCGAGCTGCGCTCGAACCTCGAGATCCTCTAGCCGACCGGCCGCCCCGCCCTCATGCCCCGATCCGCGACCGGTCTCTCCGAGCTGGCGCGGCTCGGGTTCTCCGACCTCGGTGCGGGGCGCGACCGGCTCGACCGCCTCGTCGCCGAAGTGCCCCAGGTGCGCGACCTCGTCCCGTGGTTCGCCACGGTGGCCGACCCGGACGCGGCCCTGGTGCACCTCGAGCGGTCGGTCGAGCGGGATCGTGCCGGCGTGGCCGCGTTGCTCGACGGCGAGGCCGGCCCGCGCCCCCCGGGGGGCCGCGGCGCGCCGAGGGGCCCGCCGCTTCGGCGCGCGCCGCCCCGCCGAGGCGACCGTCCTGCTCGAGCCCCTGGACGAACCACCGTCGGCAGCGACGTACCGCGACGACGTCCGTCGGTCGGCGACCGGGCTGACCTGCGACGAGGCCCGCGTCGCGCTGCGGGTCCGGTACCGACGCCACCTGCTGCAGCTGGCGTCGTACGACCTCGAGGCCGACGACCCCGTCGAGGTCCTGCCCCGGGTGGCGGCGGCTCTCGCCGACCTCGCGGGCGCCGCCCTCGACAGCGCCGTCGACGTGGCCCGACGCGAGGTCCCGTTCCCCGCCGCCGACGTCGATCGCACCCGTCTGGCCGTCATCGGCATGGGCAAGGCCGGGGCCCGTGAGCTGAACTACCTCAGCGACGTCGACGTGGTCTACGTCGCCGAGGGGGTCGACGGGCTCGAGAACGGGCGGGCCGTCGAGATCGGCAGCCGTCTCGCGATGCACGCCGCGCGGGCGATCTCCGACCTGGCCGTCGAACCCGACCTCTGGGAGGTCGACGCGAACCTCCGCCCCGAGGGCAAGGACGGCGCCCTGGTCCGGACGCTCGAGTCGCATGTCGCCTACTACGAGCGCTGGGCGAAGGGGTGGGAGTTCCAGGCCCTGCTGAAGGCGCGGCCCCTGGCCGGCGACGTCGCCCTCGGCGAGCGCTACGTCGCCGCCGTCGCCCCGTTCGTCTGGTCGGCCGCTTCGCGCGAGAACTTCGTCGAGCCGGTCCAGGCCATGCGGGAACGGGTCACGGCCCTGATCCCCGCCGGCGAGGTCGACCGGCAGCTCAAGCTCGGCCCCGGCGGGCTGCGCGACATCGAGTTCACCATCCAGCTGCTGCAGCTGGTCCACGGGCAGGCCGACGAACGGGCGCACCAGCGCTCGACGCTCGACGCGCCCGGGGCCCTGGCCGCGCGGGGGTACGTCGGCCGGGCCGAGGCCGCCGAGTTCGACCGCGACTACCGCGTGCTGCGCCTGCTCGAGCACCGCATCCAGCTGACGCGGCTGCGGCGCACGCGCCTCATGCCGACCGACGAGAACGCGCTCCGGGTGCTCGCCCGCGGCACCGGCCTCGCGCCGGGCGCGGCACAGCTCGTCGACCTGTGGCAGGGGGTCAAGCGCCGGGTCCGCACGTTGCACGTGCGCCTGTTCTACCGTCCGCTCCTCTCCGCCGTCGCGGCCCGTCCCGAAGAGGACCTCGCTCTCAGTTCCGACCAGGCGACGGCACGGCTCGCGGCCATCGGCCTCGCCGACCCGAAGGGTGCGCTCGGTCACATCGCGGCCCTGACGGCCGGTGTCTCGCGTCGGGCGAGCATCCAACGCCACCTGCTGCCCGCGATGCTGCAGTGGTTCGCCGACGGCACCGACCCCGACCTCGGCCTGCTCGCCTTCCGGCGCCTGAGCGACGGCCTGGGCGAGTCGTACTGGTTCCTCCGCATGCTCCGCGACTCGTCGGGGGCCGCCCACCGCCTGACGACCGTCCTGTCGTCGTCCACCTATGCGGCCGACCTCCTCGAGCGCATCCCCGAGGCCGCGGCCTGGCTCGAGAACGACGCCGAGCTCCGGGCCCGGCCCCTCTCGAGCCTCCTCGACGAGACGGCCGCCACCCTCGCGCGACATCGCTCGCCCGACGCGGCGGCGACCGTCCTGCGTCAGGCGCGACGCCGCGAGATCCTGCGGCTCGCCGTAGGCGGCATCCTGGGCATCCTCGACATCGACACCCTCGCCCGGGGCCTGACCGCGGTCACGACGGCGTCGGTGACGGGGGCGTTGGCCCTGGCCCGCCGGGACGCCGGCGACCTCGAGTTCGCCGTGATCGCCATGGGGCGGTACGGGGGAGAAGAGCACGGGTTCGGCTCGGACGCCGACGTGCTCTACGTCTACCGGGCTCCAGAGGGCGACGAGACAGCGCACCGTCGCGCCCTCACGGTGGCCGCCGAGATGAGTCGTCTCACGTCGGACGCTCTCGTGCCGTTCGACCTCGACACCGGCTTGCGTCCCGAGGGGAAGAACGGGCCTGTGGTGCGCTCGTTGTCCTCGTATCGTGCCTACTACGCGCGCTGGTCGCTCACCTGGGAGGCCCAGTCGTTGCTGCGGGCGCGGCCCGTGGCCGGCGACCAGGCCCTCCTCGACGACTTCATGGTCGTCGCCGACTCGGTCCGGTACCCCGCCGAGCTGACCGAGCAGCAGGTCCGCGAGGTGAAGCGCATCAAGGCCCGGGTCGAGTCCGAGCGCCTGCCGAAGGGGGCCGAGCCCTCGCGCCATCTGAAACTCGGGCGCGGGTCACTCAGCGACGTCGAGTGGTTCGTCCAACTGCTCCAGCTCCAGCACGGGGTCGACGTACCCGGCCTGCGAACGCCGTCGACGCTCGACGCCCTCGCCGCGGCCGTGGACGCGGGCCTGGTCGCCGACGACGACGCCCGGCGGCTGCACGAGGCCTGGATCATGGCGTCGAGGGCGCGGTCGGCGGTCACCCTCTGGACCTCCCGGACGCAGGACGTGCTGCCGCGAGACCGACGTCAACTCGAGGGCATCGCTCGCTTGATGGAGTACCCCCCGGGCTCCGCGACCACCCTCGAAGAGGACTACCTCGCCGCCACCCGCCGCTCGCGCGCCGTCTTCGAGCGTGAGTTCTACGGCATCGACGAGGCCCCCGAACCACTCGGCTGACCGTCCCTGGGCCGTGCGACACGCCCGGGGTGCATCGCGACCCCGCGATCCTCGCGGACCGATGTCACCTTCTTTCCGTGTACCCCGAATCGCCCGTCTGTACCCCTCGCCACATGTCCGTCGCGTTTCGGGGAGATGACCCATGTGTGGGGGATGAGCAGGGCTGACAGCACCGTCGGCGATCATTGCCCATTGGGCAACACACGGTCCATGCATTAAATCGAGGCTTGTGATCGGGACTTTCCACGAACCCTCGATCGCGGATTCGTGGCCAGCCGACAACCACTCCGAACCGGACGGTTCGGCAGCCTCGGTGACGCGCGCGTGTCAGCACTTCTGTCGACAGCACCTTGCCGGACTCGACGTACCCCGACCTGGCCATCCCGCCACCCGCGGTCGGGGGGTGGTTGTGAGCCGCCCGCGTGTGACTCAGAATTCCCTCAACCCGATAGACCAATTCCCCAGCGTTGCGGAAGCCGATCCCTTCTCACACCTCAGGTGGCCATCGTGTTGACCTTCATCCTGCAGATCCGTTCCATGGCGGGCGGATACCCCGAGATCTACCTCTTCGCCGCCTACAGCGCCCTCATCTGGGTGCTCTGGATCATCAAGGTCCTGCTCTCCCGTCGTTACCGTCCCTTCACGGGCGACTTCCGCGGGACCACCAGCGCCGTCGTCCCCGTCGTGGACGAACCGCTCGACCTCTTCCGGGACGTCATCGGCCGCATGGTCGAACAGGGCCCCGGCGAGATCATCGTCGTGATCAACGGCAAGCCCAACCCCGAGCTCGCGGCGGTCTGCGAGGAGTTCGGGCCGCTCGTCCGCTGGGTGCACACGCCGATCCCCGGAAAGCGCAACGCCGTCATGATCGGCACCGAGCTGAGTCGCGGCGACATCACCGTCCTCGTCGACTCCGACACGGTCTGGACGCCGGGCACCCTCTCCGAGCTGCTCCGTCCGTTCGCCCAGGAGAACGTCGGGGGCGTCACCACCCGCCAGCGCATCCTCGAGCCCGAGCGCAGCTGGATCACACGCTGGGCCGACTGGCTCGAGAACTCGCGCGCCCTCTACTCGATGCCGGCACAGAGCGTGCTGGGGCAGATCGGCTGCCTGCCGGGCCGCACGATCGCCTTCCGCCGCGAGATCCTCGTGCGGGTGATGGACAAGTTCATGACGGAGAAGTTCATGGGCGTGTTCCTCGAGGTCAGTGACGACCGCACCCTGACGAACCTCACGCTCAAGGAGGGCTACCGCACCGTGTACCAGCACACCAGCCTGGTCTACACGGACGCCCCGTTGCAGGTGAAGAAGCTCTACAAGCAGCAGCTCCGGTGGGCTCGCGGCAGCCAGTACAACACCCTCCGCATGATGCCGTGGATGGTCGGGCACGCCCCGCTGCTCGCGTTCTTCTTCGCGATGGACATCGTGCTGCCCTTCATGCTCATGGGCGTCATCGGCGGCTGGATCTACCGAGGGATCACCGGCCAGGGCGTGAACCTGTACCGGGGCATCCTCGAGGAGTACGGCGTGCAGACGGGCCTCATCAGCATCGTCGTCTTGATGGTGGTCTCGTCGGTCCTCAGCATGTCGATCCGTCAGATGCGCCACCTGGCCGAGAAGCCCTCGGACTTCTTCCGCCTCCCGGTGTTCATCATCGTGTCGACGTTCTTCCTCATGCCCATCCGGGTCATCGGGTTCTTCCGCATGGGTCACGCCAGCGGCTGGGGCACCCGGGCCGGGGCGTACGCAGGAGGCGCGGCGAACGACGAGATGCAGGGTGCGCTCGACGAGGTGGCCGAGGAGGCCCCCATCGACGCCCTCGAACGGCAGTTCCGCGACGGCGTCGACCCCGGCGTCGACACGCTCTTCGACTTCGGCTCGGCGACCGACGAGACCGACGAACAAGGAGCGGTCCTCGTCAAGAGCCGCAAGGCGGCCCTGGCCGCCGAGGCCGAGGGGGCGACCGCTCCGGCACCGGTGGCGGCCGTGACCACCGCCACCGCGCCTCCTCGTCGCCGCCTCAACCCCAAAGCCGGATTCCCGTACCTGATCGGCGCCGCCATCATCGCCCTGGAGGTCTTCTTCATTGTCTGACTCGACGCAGGACTTCGTCACCCCCGTCCACATGCAGTCGGGAGCCTGGTGGGCGACCTCCCACGGCAACGCCCGGCGCACCGCGCTCGGCGCCACCGCCGTGGTGGTGCTGCTCGCCATGATCTCCTGGCTCATCTGGGTCTCACCGTCGGACAACATCGTCCGCAGCGCCGTCACCGAGGTCACGGGCGTCGACCCGTCGATCAACGTCTCGTCGCTCAAGGCCGACCGGTCCGCGCTGCTCGACCAACTGGTCTCCGCGAAGAAGCAGCTCGCCGAGAGCAAGGCGGCCCTGGCCGACGTGCAGCAGCAGGCCTGGACGTCCGAAGGGCAGCTGACCGCAGCGCAGGCGAAGCTCGCCTCCGCGGAGTCGGCCCTGGCCCAGGCGCAGTCCGCCGCGGACGCGGGCCAGGGGTCGAGTTCGGGCGCGGCAGGCACCGCGGCCGGTGGACGAGGCGGGGGGAACGGTGCGTCCGGCGGCTCCGGGTCGGGAGGCACCGGCTCGAACGGTTCGAACGGTGGGGGCGCCACGGGCCCCGTCACGATCGAGACGCCCTCCCTCGCCTCGATCGTCGACCCCGAGTCGCGCTACTTCGGACTCTTCACGGATCAGGCGCCGTTCAACTGGGCGACCTACGACGCGCAGGAGGCGGCGGTCGGTTCGGAGGCGAACATGGTCGGCTACTTCCAGGGATTCGACCAGGAGTTCCGCGCCGACGCCGTCCGGTCGTCCTGGTCGCGGGGCAAGCTGCCCGTGCTGACGTGGGAGTCGCAGCCGATCAAGGCCGGCAACAACGAGCCCGAACAGCCCGACTACAGTCTGACGAAGATCATCGACGGCAGCTTCGACTCGTACCTGACGACCTACGCCGACGACATCGTCGCGAACGGCATGCCGCTGGCACTGCGGTTCGACCACGAGATGAACGGCACCTGGTACCCCTGGAGCACGGACTACGGCAACAGCAAGGGCGCCGTCAACGGCAACGGGCCCGGGGACTACGTGAAGGCCTGGCAGCACGTCCACGACCTGTTCGAGCGGCAGGGGGCTAACGACCTCGTGGCCTGGATCTGGGCGCCCACGCGCATCGACCGCCTCGCCACCGGCAAGAGCGGCGGCAGCGACCACACGACGCAGGCCTTCCTCGCGAGCCTCTACCCGGGCGCAGACTACGTCGACATCGTCGGCATGTCGGGCTACTACCGCCCGCCGTACGACGACAAGTCGAAGCCGACGTTCGACAGCACCTTCGGAGCCACGCTGAAGCAGCTCCGGGCCATCGCACCGGGCAAGAACATCCTGCTCGCCGAGATCGGTGCGAGCGAGACCGGTGGCTCGTCGGACCCCACGGCCACGAGCGAGAAGGCGCAGTGGTTCAACTCGCTCTTCGACGCGCTGGCCGACCCGGCGAACGCCGACATCATCGGCTTCTCGTACTTCGACCTCGTGGCCACCACGGTCGTCGACGGGGTGCGGTCGACCAACGACTGGCGTCTCACGTCACGGTCCGACAGCCTCGCCGCCTTCACGGCGGGGATCACGCGTCGCGACGTCGGTTACGACCTGCAGCCGTCGCCGTGACGACCCACATCCCCTTCCCCTTCTCCCGCCTCTTCCTCATCCCCAGGAGCGCATCATGAAGAAAGACGCCATCCCCCCCCAGTCCGCCGCCACCGAGACGTCAGCCGACGTCGCCTCGGTGAAGCCCCGCATCAGCGTCATCGGCACCGGCTACCTCGGCGCCACGCACGCCGCGGCCATGGCCGAGATGGGCTTCGACGTGATCGGGGTCGACACCGACCCCGCCAAGGTCGAGGCCCTGGCCGAGGGGCGCGTGCCGTTCTTCGAGCCCGGCCTGCCCGAGCTCATCCTGAAGCACGTCGGCTCGGGCCGGCTCACCTTCACGACCGACCTCGCCGAGGCCGTCGCCCTGTCGGACGTGCACTTCGTCTGCGTCGGCACGCCGCAGCGCCGGGGGAGCCACCCCGCCAACCTCTCGTACGTCGAGGAGGCGACCCGCACGGCGCCGCCGCCCTGAGCCGCGACGGCCTGATCGGCGGCAAGCCGGCCGGCCCGGTCGGAGCGGGGGCGCCCCTGCGCGAGATGGGGGGGGGGGGGGCCCCCCCCGGGGTCTCGGCCGCCCTCGTCTGGAACCCCGAGTTCCTCCGCGAGGGCCACGCCGTCGAGGACACCCTGCGTCCCGACCGCATCGTCTTCGGCGGGACCGACGTCCGCGCCGAGGCCCTGATGCGCGAGGTCTCCGCGATGCCCATCGCCACGGGAACCCCCGTCATCTCGTGCGACCTCCCGACGGCCGAGCTGGTCAAGGTCAGCGCCAACGCGTTCCTCGCCACGAAGATCTCGTTCATCAACGCGATCAGCGAGTTGTGCGAGGCGGCCGGCGCCAACGTGTCGACCCTCGCCGACGCCCTCGGTTTCGACGACCGCATCGGACGCAAGTTCCTCAACGCCGGCCTCGGTTTCGGCGGCGGCTGCCTGCCCAAGGACATCCGCGCCCTGATGTTCCGGGCCAACGAGCTCTCCGCCCACCGCGTCGTCGGGCTCATGCAACAGGTCGACGAGAGCAACAGGGCGCGGCGCCAACGGGTCATCGACCAGGCGATCGACGCGTGCGGCGGTTCGGTGCTCAACCGGCGCATCGCGGTGCTCGGTGCGGCGTTCAAGCCGCACACCGACGACGTCCGCGACTCGCCGGCCCTGAACGTCGCGGCGGCCCTGCACCTGCGCGGCGCCCAGGTGCTCGTGGTCGATCCCGAGGCCACGCAGACGGCCCAGCGCAGCTTCCCGACGCTGTCGTTCGCCGACTCGGCCGCCGAGGCCGTGACGGACGCCGACGCGGTGCTGTTGCTCACCGAGTGGCCCGAGTTCGTCGGGGCGGATGCGGCCGGACTCGCCGAGCTCGCCGCCAACCCCGTGGTGATCGACGCACGCAACGTGCTCGACGCCGAGGTCTGGTCGGCCGCCGGGTGGGAGGTCCGTCCGTTGGGCGGCCGTCGCACCCCGGCTCAGCGCCGCGCGCTGACGCCGACCGCCGTACCCGCCTGACCGGATCGTCGGGCACGGGCTGACGGGCCGCCTCCCGAGGGAGGCGGCCCGTCCTGCGTCCGGCACCCGCGCCTCCTGGTCTTCGGTGGCCGCGAGGGGGCGCGGCGCGCGTCCCCGGGGACGCCGGCGCCTCCGACGCGAGAGGCCCGCACCCGCGACGCGAGAGGCCCGCCCCCCCTCGGGGATGCGGGCCTCTCGTGATGCCGATCGGATCAGACGCCGAAGTACAGCTCGAACTCGAAGGGGTGGGGACGCTGCGCCATGGGCAGGATCTCTTTCTCGCGCTTGTACGCGATCCAGGTCTCGATGAGGTCCTCGGTGAAGACGTTGCCCTTGGTCAGGAACTCGTGGTCGGCCTCGAGCGCGTCGAGCGCACCTTCGAGCGACGCGGGCACCTGGGGGATGTTCTTCGCTTCTTCCGGGGGCAGCTCGTACAGGTCCTTGTCGACCGGCTCGTGCGGCTCGATGCGGTTCTGGATGCCGTCGAGGCCGGCCATCAGCTGCGCGGCGAACGCCAGGTACGGGTTCGAGGCGGCGTCGGGGACGCGGAACTCGATGCGCTTGGCCTTCGGGTTCGTGCCCGTGATCGGGATGCGGATGGCCGCCGAGCGGTTGCCGGCCGAGTAGACCAGGTTCACGGGAGCCTCGAAGCCGGGGATCAGACGGTGGTACGAGTTGATGGACGGGTTCGTGAAGGCGAGCACCGCGGGGGCGTGCTTGAGCAGGCCGCCGATGTACCAGCGGGCGAGGTCGGAGAGCCCGCCGTAGCCGTTCTCGTCGTAGAACAGTGGCTTGCCGTCGTTCCAGAGCGACTGGTGGGTGTGCATGCCCGAGCCGTTGTCGCCGAAGAGCGGCTTGGGCATGAAGGTCGCGACCTTGCCCCACTGCTCGGCCGTGTTCTTGACGATGTACTTGAACTTCAGGATGTCGTCCGCGGCGTGGACCATGGTGTCGAACTTGTAGTTGATCTCCTGCTGGCCGCCGGTGCCCACCTCGTGGTGCGCGCGCTCGAGCTCGAGGCCCGAGTCGATCAGCTTGAGGCTGATGTCGTCCCGCAGGTCGGCCGTCTTGTCGACCGGGCTGACCGGGAAGTAGCCACCCTTGTAGGCCGTCTTGTTGGCGAGGTTGCCGCCCTCTTCGACGCGGCCGGTGTTCCAGGCGCCCTCTTCGGAGTCGACGCTGTAGAAGCTGGCGTTCTGCTTCACCTCGTAGCGGACGTCGTCGAAGATGTAGAACTCGGCCTCGGGGGCGAAGAACGCGGTGTCGGCGATGCCGGTCGACGCGAGGTACTTCTCGGCCTTCTTGGCGACCTGACGCGGGTCACGGCTGTAGAGCTCGCCGTTGCGCGGGTTGAAGATGTCGAAGACGAGGACGAGCGTGCGCTCGACGCGGAACGGGTCGACGTACCCGGTCGTGACGTCGGGGATGAGCTGCATGTCCGACTCGTGGATGGAGGCGAAGCCCCGGATGGAGGACCCGTCGAAGAGCTGTCCGACGGAGAAGAACTCCTCGTCGACCGTGGAGGCGGGGATGTTGAAGGGCTGCTGGACACCGGGGAGATCGGGGAAGCGGATGTCAAGGAACTTGACGTCGGTGTCCTTGATGAACTTCAGCACCTCGGAAGAATCAGTGAACATCTAGATGTCTCTCCAATGGGCTTGGAACGGATCGGATGCGGGACGCAGCCTCCGACGAGGCTACGGAGGGGCCGTTTCGCTGCGGTGTCCCTCATGTTTCCGGCATGTTACGGCTCGGCCCCTCGGTAGGCTCGGAGCATGCCCGATCGCACCGCGCCTCCTTCCCGTCCCGCCTCCGTGGGCGGCCCCGACGACGGAGCGCAGCGCTGGCCGGGCGAGCGGCTCGGGCTGCCCGAGAAGGGGCCCCGCTCCGTGGCCCGACTCGGGCGGCGCGTCGCCGGGCTCGCCCTCGACCGGGCGATCGCCTACGCGGGGGCCGCGCTCTTCTTCGGTGGCGAGGGCCTCGCCATCACCGGGGTGTTCCTGCTCATGCAGATGCTCTTCCTCGTGCTGTTCGGCGGCTCGCTCGGGCACCTGGCCCTGGGCATGCGTCTCGTGCCGATGGCCGGCGGCCGCATCGGCGTCGGACGGCCCGTCCTGCGGTCGGTGCTGCTCGTGCTCGTCATCCCGGCCGTCGTCTGGGACCTCGACCAGCGGGGCCTGCACGATCGCGTCGCCGGGACGATCCTCGTCCGCGTCTGAGGCGCCCCGCCGACCCGACGAACGCGCGACGGCGCCCCTCCTGGTCGGAGGGGCGCCGTCGTCACGTCACGTCGAGGCGGATGTCGCCGGGGTCAGCGCGGACGACCCGACCGCACCTTGAAGGGGTCGACGCCCTTGGGGATGGGCAGGCCGTTCTGACCGAGGGACTGGAGGCGGTTGCTGACGGCGAGCACCTCGTTGCGGTTGATCGACGACTTGAGCTTGTTCATGCGTCCTGCGAGCTTGTGCAGGGGCACGGAGTCGGCGTCGGGGCCGACGTTGAGGACGTGGACCGGGACGTTCGGGAGGATGCGGGTGACCTTGCGACGCTCTTCGTCGACGAGTCGGCGCGTCTGACCGGCGCCGCCCTCGGCGACGAGCACCACACCCGGCTTGCCGACCGCGCGGTACACCGCAGCCTGGCTGCGACCCTGGACGGCCACGGGCATCTCGGCGGCGCGCCACGCACGACGCAGGCCGCTCTTCATGACGGCACCGACGGCACCGGGCTGCCCCTCGATCTGCGAGTACGCTGCGCGCTCGGCCTTCCGGCCCAGCACGATCAGCAGCAGCAGGAACCCGAGCATGACGCCGACGACGATGTAGAGCACGAGGGCGAGCACGTTGCCGCCCGTGAGCAGCAGCGCGGCAACCACACCGAGCAGCACGGGCACGAAGAACGCCAGCAGCATCATCGGCAGCGCCGTCTTGTCGACGCGGCGGGTCATCTGGAAGCCCTGCCACATCTGCTTGAGACGGCCGGGTTCTTTCGGCGGTTTCGGGGACGTGTTCTCGGGGGACGTGCGACGAGCCATGTGGACCAGGATACGGGGTAAGCGGTCCCGACGAGTCCTCCCCAGGGACTCCGATCCGTCGACGGTCGACAGCGGTCGGCGGCGGCACGACGCCGCCGGCCACGGGACGACACCATCGCTTCATGACGAGCGAGTCGATCGGCCCTTACCGCGTGCTCTCCCGGCGCCTCGACGGCGGGGTGGAGCGCATCCTCGCCGAAGCACCCGGCGGGTCACGCGTCGTGCTCAGGAGGCGCGGGTCGGGCCCGGCAGGACGCCCCCCCCGCGCCGCGGCGGGTGCCCTCGCGCGTGCGGGCCACCCGCACGTCGCGTCCCTGGTCGACGTGCTGACGAGTGCGTCGGGCGAGCTCGTGCTCGTCTTCGAGGACCTCGGCGGCGACCCGCTCGCCTCGTGGCTCACCGCCCGGGGGCGTCCCGAGCCGGGGGAGGCCATCACCCTCGTCGTGCCCGTGCTGGATGCGGTCCAGCACCTGGCCCGTCGGGGGACGGCCATCGGTGCTCTCGACGTCGACGACGTCGAGATCGACGCCCGTGGGGCCCCCGTGCTGGTGGGCGTGCAGCAAGCGGCCGCCGGGCCGGACGCCGAGCGCGCGTCGTTGCCGGTGGCGGCGCAGTTCGCCCGGGCCGTCGTCGAGCGGGCGGCGCGACCGGCGTCGCGGGACTCGACGCCGACCCTGGACGCGACGAGCTTCGAGTCACTCGTCGAGTCGGTCTTCGACCTCGGCGACGCCGTTCCGCTCTCGAGCGTCGACGACTTGGTCGAGGGCGTCGACGACGGTCTCGGGGGAGGCCCCCTCGTGTCGGCCCCCGAGGACGAGCCGGTCATGCGGGGCTGGCTCGCGCTCCTGCCCGAATCGGAGGCGCTCGACCGTGTGATCGCCGGTGTGCGGGACCTGCGACCGCGACAGGTGATCCCCGCCCTCGGGGCCGTCCGAAGGCGGTATCGACTGCTCGCAGCCGGTGCCGTCGTCGTCGCCGGTGCGGCGGTCGTCCTCGGCCCGGCCACTACGACACGCCATGACGGATCCGCCGACGGGGTGGGTGCAGCCTCAGCCTCGGCCGGGGCCGAGGCATCGACGTCGGGGAGTCCCGGTGGGGACTCCCCGGGGACCACCACGACCACACGTGCTCGGACGGGCGGAACCGGGGCTCCCGACGAGGTCGAGGCGCTCGTGGTCGGTGACGATGCCACCGCGGCCGCGGAGGTGCTCCTGGCGTCGCGACTGGAGTGCCTGCGGGACGTGACCCCCAGCTGTCTCGACGCCGTCGACCAACCGGGCTCCCCGATCGCGCTCCGGGACGCGGCCGTGCTCGACGACCCCTCGCTGGCCGGCGCGGCGACGGTCCTGCTCGAGTTGACGGGCGGGGAGTCACGAAGCGGCGGGACCGTCATGCTCGAGGCGACGGGCCCTCACGGCGAACCGGCCTCGGTCCTCGTGATGAGGACCGAGGCCGGTTGGCGGCTTCGCGACGTGTTCGTCGATCGGTGAGGGTCGGCCTCACCCGACGGGTGTCAGATGCCGAGCTTGGACGAGAAGTCCCCGCCCTCGAGACGCTCCTTGACGGCGACGAGGAAGCGCGCGGCGTCCGCACCGTCGACGATGCGGTGGTCGTACGACAGGGCCAGGTAGACCATCGACCGGATCGCGATGGACTCCGATCCGTCGGCCTTGATGACCACCGGTCGCTTGACGACGATGCCGGTGCCGAGGATGGCCACCTGCGGCAGGAAGACCACCGGGGTGTCGAACAGTGCGCCGCGCGAACCCGTGTTCGTGACGGTGAAGGTACCACCGGCCAGCTCGTCGGGCTTCAGCTTGTTGTCCCGCGTGCGCTGTGCGAGATCGGCGATCTGACCGGCGATGCCCGCGAGGTCGAGGTCGGAGGCGTTCTTGATCACCGGCGTCAGCAGACCGCGCTCGGTGTCGACCGCCATGGCCACGTGCTCGTGGTCGGGGTAGACGATCGAGTCGCCGTCGACGGTCGCGTTCAGCTTGGGGTGCGCCTTGAGTGCCTCGGCGGCCGCCAGGGTGAAGAAGGGCAGGAAGGAGAGCTTGTTGCCGGTCTTCTCGAGGAAGGCACCCTTGTTCGCGTCACGGAACGCCGCGACCTTGGTGACGTCGACCTCGACCACGCTGGTGAGCTGGGCCATGGCCTGCATCGACTGGACCGCGCGCTCGGCGACGACCTTGCGGAGGCGCGACATCGGGACGGTCGTGCCCCGCAGCGGCGAGACCTCGATCGGAGCAGGACCGGTGGAGGCCGGTGCCGAGGTGGTCGAGGACGCGGCGGCCTCGGCGGCGGCGAGGACGTCTTCCTTGCGGATGCGACCTCCGACACCACTACCCGTCAGGGTCGAGATGTCGACGCCCTTCTCGTTCGCCAGCTTGCGGACGAGCGGGGTGACGTAGCCGACGGGCGCACCGCTGCTCGGGGCCGGGGTGGCGGGTGCCGACGTCTCGGACGAGCCCGTGGCAGGCGACGGGGTCGGTGCCGAGGGGGCCGGCTGCTCGCTGCTGGGCCGGGAGGCCTCGGGCTGCGCTGCGGCGGGCTGCTGGCCCGCGGCGTCCTGCTGTGCCGCGGGAGCCGGGTCCACCGCGGGGGCGGGCTCGGGTGCGCTGGCTGCGGAGTCCTCGCCGGGGGCGGGAGCGGCGGACGAGGCGACCTCCGGCTCTTCGGCCTCTGCTTCGGCGGGGGCCCCGGGAGCCTGCCCGGGCTCTGCGGCGGCCTCGGGCTCGTCCGCGGGGGCCTCGGAGGCGCCGCCGTCTCCGATGCGGACCAGGGCGGTGCCGACCTCGACGGTCTCGTCCTCGGCGACGAGGATCTCTTCGATCACACCGGCGACGGGCGAAGGGATCTCGGTGTCGACCTTGTCGGTCGAGACCTCGAGCAGCGGCTCGTCGACCTCGACGCGGTCACCGACGTTCTTCAACCAGCGGGTGACCGTACCCTCGGTGACACTCTCACCGAGTGCCGGGAGGTTGACGGATTCGCTCATCTGTGGGGCTCCTTTGACGACATTTGTGTGTCTGTGATTGCTGTGGTGGTGATGCGGGCCCCTGCTTCGCAGGAGCTATGGTGCTCTGGATCTACATCGCGTGGAGCGGCTTGCCCGCGAGGGCCAGCATGGCTTCTCCGAGGGCTTCGTTCTGGGTGGGGTGCGCGTGAATCAGGGGGGCGACGTCTTCCGGGTAGGCCTCCCAGTTGACGGCGAGCTGTGCCTCGCCGATCAGCTCTCCGACGCGGGCGCCGATCATGTGCACGCCGACGACGGGGCCGTCGACCACGCGGACGACCTTGACCGAGCCGCTCGTGCCGATGATGTGGCTCTTGCCGTTGCCCGCGAGGTTGTAGTCGTAGCTGGTGACCTTGTCGGCGCCGTACTGGTCGGCGGCCTTGACCTCGGTCAGGCCGACCGATGCGACCTCGGGGTCGGAGTAGGTGACCTTGGGGATGTTCACGTCGGAGATCACCTGCGGCTTGAGGCCCGCGATCTCTTCGGCGACGAAGATGCCGTGCTGGAAGCTGCGGTGGGCGAGCTGGAGGCCGGGCACGATGTCGCCGAGGGCGTAGACGCCGGGGACGTTGGTCGCGAGGCGTTCGTTCGTCAGGACGAAACCGCGGTCCATCGTGATGCCGACCTCTTCGTAGCCGAGACCGGCGGTCGAGGGGCCACGGCCGACCGCGACGAGCATGAGGTCGGCCTCGAACGTCTTGCCGTCCTCGAGGGTGACGACGACGCCGTCGTCGTTCTGCTCGACGCCCTGGAACCGGATGCCCAACGAGAAGGCGATGCCCCGCTTGCGGAAGGCACGCTCGAACTGCTTCGAGATCGATTCCTCCTCGTTGGGGACGAGGTGGGGCAGGGCCTCGACGATGGTCACGTCGACGCCGAAGCTCTTCCAGACGCTGGCGAACTCGACACCGATGACACCGCCGCCGAGGATGACGACCTTGTTCGGAACGTGGTCGAGCGCGAGGGCGTGCTCGCTCGTGATGACCTTGCCGCCGATCTCGAGACCGGGGAGGCTACGCGAGTACGACCCGGTGGCGAGCACGACGTTCTTGGCCTTCAGCGTCGTCTCGCCGACCTGGACGGTGGACGGCGAGGTCAGCTTGCCCTCGCCCTCGACCGTCGTGATGCCCCGGGCCTTGACGAGTCCCTGGAGGCCCTTGTACTTGCTGGCCACGATGCCCTCGCGGTACGAGGTCACGGCGGCGATGTCGATGCCGTGGAAGTCGGTGTTGACGCCGTACTTGGCGGATTCGCGCGAGACGTCGGCCACCTCGGCCGAGTGCAGCAGCGCTTTGGTGGGGATGCAGCCGCGGTGGAGGCAGGTGCCCCCGACCTTGTCCTTCTCGACGAGTGCGACGCTCAAGCCCAACTCGCTCGCTCGCAGCGCCGCAGCGTATCCGCCGCTCCCGCCGCCGAGCACCACCAGGTCAAAATTCTGTTCCGACACCCAGCAACTCCCTCGTGCGTCCGCGGTACCCCGACGCCGAGGCGGGGCCGTCGCGGGGGCGACGACGCCCGGCCCCGAACCGACCGCACCGTTCGGCGGCGTCGTCGTGACGCACGTCGGCGGATGCCCTCGGGGGCCCGATCTCAGCGGGTTTCTCCCGCCCCTACGACCCTACTACGCAGCGGAAAACTTGTCGGCCAGCTCGATCAGGG
The DNA here is from genome assembly GCF_001297205.1 of Frigoribacterium sp. RIT-PI-h. Lineage (NCBI taxonomy): Bacteria > Bacillati > Actinomycetota > Actinomycetes > Micrococcales > Microbacteriaceae > Frigoribacterium > Frigoribacterium sp. RIT-PI-h. The sequence continues at coordinate 22,212 of NZ_LHOZ01000065.1, forward strand.
TGCGGACGGTCACGCCCGTCGAGCCCTTGGCCGTGTAGCCGTAGCCGCCGCCCTTGTTGTTCGACGGCCCCGCGATGTCGAGGTGCGCCCAGGGGATCGGTGTCGACGTGCCCTCACGCGATCCGACGAACTCGTTGAGGAACACGCCGGCCAGCAGCATGCCGGCCGCCGTGTTTCCCGGGGTCGCGTTCACCAGGTCGGCCACGTCGGAGTTCAGGCGCGCGCGCAGCTCGGCGGCCAGCGGCATGCGCCAGAACGTCTCGCCCGTCGTGTCGGCGAGCGACACGATCTCGGACGCGAGGTCGTCGTTGCCCATGACCCCGACGTAGCGCATGCCCAGGGCGACGACCTGGGCGCCCGTGAGGGTGGCCACGTCGACGAAGGCGTCGGGCTGCTCGTCGCTCGCCGCGACCAGGCCGTCCGCCATGACCAGTCGGCCCTCGGCGTCGGTGTTCGTCACCTCGACGGTGGTGCCGCCCTTGATCGTGAGGACGTCGTCAGGTCGGATCGCCGTGCCGCTCGGCATGTTCTCGGCGATGCAGAGCCACGCGGTCAGCCGCACGGGCAACCGGAGCTTCGCCACGGCCACCGTCACGGCGAGGACCGTCGCGGCCCCGGTCATGTCGTCCTTCATGCCGAGCATGCTCGCGGCGGGCTTCAGCGACAGCCCGCCCGTGTCGTACGTGATGCCCTTGCCCACCAGGGCCAGGTGCTTCGCCGCTCCGGCGGGGGAGTACTCGACCTTGACCAGCCGGGGTCCGCGACTCGACCCCTGGCCGACGCCGAGGATGCCTCCGTACCCGCCGTCGCGGAGACCGTCCTCGTCGAGGACCGTGACCGAGAGGGCGTCGTCCGAGGCATGCGCGACGGCGAAGTCGGCGAGCGCCTGGGGGTACATCTGCTGAGGAGGAGTCGTGGCCAGGTCTCGCACGGTGTGCACCGCTTCGGCCACCACGGCAGCACGCTCCAGGACCGGGTCGGGCACGTCCGTCGACGTGGCCAGGGCGATGTCGCGCGCGTGTCGACGCGTGTCGGAGGCCGACGAGTGGCGGAACGTGTCGAACTCGTACGAGGCGATCGCGGCACCCTCGAGGGCGGCGAGGGCTTCGGCGTCGTCGGCCACGGGCAGGGCCAGGACGACCCGGTCGACGGCCGTGAGCTGACGGATCGCAGAGCCCGCGGCGTAGCGGAGGCTCTCGGCCGAGACCGAGTCGCCCAGGCCGACGAGGGCCACGACAGAGGCGGTGACGCCGTGCCCGGGGACCTTGACGAGTTCGTCCCGGGCGCCGGACACACCCAGGGCGGCGAACGTCTCGGCGAGCCCCGGGACCTCGAGGGTCGGCTCGGGGCCGTCGGCCCCCTTGACGACGCCGACGACGAGGACGTCGGCCTCGGCGGCGGTCGGATCGGACGGCAGGACGGAGAGCGTGGCGACGGTCATCGCCCCATCGTATCGACCGAGGTGTTCGCTCTCGGCACGTGGTCACGGGGCCCTCCCGTCGACGCCCGGTGCCTAGCATGGTGACCATGCACGACCCCGCAGCTCTCTACGACATCACCCCCGACGCCGACGACGTACCCGAAGGCCTGCCGCTCGTCGCCGGCCTGACCGGGTTCGCCGACGCGGGCTCGGCGGTGAGCCAGCTGGCGGAGTACGTCCTCGACACCCTCGACCACACCCTCGTGGCGACCTTCGACGCCGACGAGCTCCTCGACTACCGGGCCCGTCGCCCGACCTTCACCTTCGACCAGGACCACATCTCCGAGATCGAGCCCTCGACCCTGTCGCTGTACCTCGTCCGCGACGACCTCGGTCAACGCTTCCTCCTCCTGGCGGGGTTCGAACCCGATTTCCAGTGGCAGCGCTTCACCGCGGCCGTCGTGCAACTCGTCGAGCGCTACCGGGTCTCGACCACGACCTGGGTGCACTCCATCCCCATGCCCGTGCCCCACACCCGTCCGATCGGGGTGACGGTCAGCGGCAACCGCTCCGACCTGGTCGAGGCGATGTCCGTGTGGAAACCCGTCACCCAGGCGCCCGCCAACGCGTTGCACCTGGTCGAGCACCGCCTCGGCGAGACGGGTCACCCCACGGCGGGCTTCGTCCTGCTCGTGCCGCACTACCTGGCCGACACCGAGTTCCCCGACGCGGCCGTGGCGGCGCTCTCGAGCATCAGTGCCGCGACGGGGCTGATCTTCCCGACCGACCGCCTCCGCGAAGAGGGTCGCGACTTCATGGTCAAGGTGGACGAGCAGGTCGCCGGCAACCACGAGCTCTCCCGGTTGGTCGCCACGCTCGAGGAGCGTCACGACACCTACATGCAGGGCAACCCGCTGCCCTCGCCGCTGACCGACCAGGACGGCCAGGTGCCCTCGGCGGACGCCCTGGCCGCCGAACTCGAGAAGTTCCTCGCCACGCGGCGGGTGGACGGCGAGGGCGACGACCGCTCCTGACCGGCACCGCGCCTCCGGGTCCGTTCCGATCCGGGAGCGCAGGAGGCGCGGGCCGGCGGCCAGCCCCCGGTCGGCTAGGGTCGCGGGGTGAACTCCGCACGTGCCTGGCTCGTCTGGGGAGCCGCCGTCTTCGCCTACGTCGTCGCCGTCCTGCAGCGGTCGTCGCTCGGCGTCTCCGGCGTCGAGGCGCAGCACCTCTTCGGCGTCTCGGCCTCCACCCTGTCGACCCTGGCCGTCGTCCAGCTCGTCGTCTACGCGGGGCTGCAGATCCCGGTGGGCGTCCTGCTCGACCGGGTGGGACCCAAGAGGCTCATCGTCGCCGGAGCCGTCCTGCTGGCCGCGGGCCAGCTCGTCGTGGCGCTCTCGCCGCCGACCATCGGCGTGGCCGTCGTGGGCCGGGTTCTCGTCGGCGCCGGCGACGCGATGACCTTCATCTCGGTGATCCGCCTGCTGCCCTCGTGGTTCCGGGGCCCGATCCTGCCGCAGGTGTCCCAGTGGACCGGCAACGTCGGACAGCTCGGCCAGGTGCTGTCGGCCGTGCCCCTGTCGATCGTCCTGCACGGGGCGGGGTGGGGCCCGGCCTTCCTCAGCGCGGCATCCCTCTCGGTCGTCGCCGCCGTGGTCGTGCTCCTGGTCGTGAAGGAGTCGCCGACCGGACGCGTCCGCTCCGAGGCGGTCGTCAGCTGGGCCGACGCGGGCCGACAGCTGGGGCAGAGCGTCCGTCGTCCGGGGACCCGGCTCGGGTTCTGGTCGCACTTCGTGACGCAGTCGTCGGGCACGGTCTTCAGCCTCCTGTGGGGCGTTCCGCTGCTGGTCGGCGGTCTCGGCTTCTCGACCGGGGAGGCCTCCGGCATGCTCTCGCTGCTCGTGCTGTCGGGCGTCGTCGCGGGGCCCGTCCTCGGGGTGCTGGTCGCCCGGTACCCGATGCGACGTTCCAACCTCGTCCTCGGGATCGTCACGGTGCTCGCCGTCGTCTGGACGACGTTGCTGGCGTGGCCCGGGACGCCCCCGCACTGGCTCGCCTACGTGCTCGTCGTCGTGCTGGGCGTGGGCGGGCCGGGCTCCCTGATCGGCTTCGACTTCGCGCGGACGTTCAACCCGCTACGGAGTCTCGGCGTCGCCAACGGCGTGGTCAACGTGGGCGGCTTCCTGGCGAGCTTCGTCATGATGTTCCTCATCGGCGTCGTCCTCGACCGACTCGCCGCGGCCCGCATCGCCTCGGGGCAACCGAGCGACCTCTTCGCCTTCGAGTCGTTCCGCATCGCGCTGCTCGTCCAGTACGTGGTGGTCGGAGGCGGCGTGGTGGCCTTGCTCGTCGAGCGCCGTCGCACCCGTCGGGGCCTGCGCCTCGAGGAAGGAATAGAGGTGGCGCCGCTCTGGGTTGCCCTGAACAGGAGATGGCAGGCCGCGCGCAACCGGCCCCGACGGGGGCCGGACGCCTGACGTCCCCTGTGTCGTCCGACACCGGTCGGACGTGCAATAATGGGATACGGACCCGTTCATGTCCATCGATCGAGTTCACGAGTCGACGCAGTCGACGCGCTTTCGATCGAGGACTTGACATGGGTCCTAGTACTGCCCGAATTCGGCCGACGCCCAGTGCCGGTCGACGTCCTCACCGGCGCACGTGAACGCGACGATCGCGTCCGGTCCGGAACGTACCGAGAACTGAAAGGTGTTCGCATGGCTACACGCAGCAAAGCGACCGCGGCCCCCGACGAGGCCGTGACCGACGACACGTCCGTCGAGCCCGAGACCACGGCTCCCGCCGCCAAGAAGGCTCCGGCCAAGCGGGCTCCCGCCAAGAAGGCGGCGACGAAGGCTCCGGCCAAGACCGCAGCCGCCAAGAAGGCCGCCGCGGCCGAATCCGCCGACGACGAGGTCGACGCCGAGGCCGTCGTCGACCCGGCTGCCGCCGACGACGCCGACGGCGAGGGCACGAAGCCCGCCCCCGAGATCCTGCCGACCGGTGCGCTCGTCATCTCGCAGGACGACGACGACGAGATGCCCGTCTACTCGACGACCATCACCGGCGCGACGGCCGACCCCGTCAAGGACTACCTGAAGCAGATCGGCAAGGTCGCCTTGCTGAACGCGGCCGAAGAGGTCGAGCTCGCCATGCGCATCGAGGCGGGCCTGTTCGCGGACGACAAGCTCGCCAACAGCACCGGCCTGAGCCGCGAGCTCGAGCGTGAGCTGCGCTGGGTGTCCCGCGACGGTCAACGGGCCAAGAGCCACCTGCTCGGTGCCAACCTCCGACTCGTGGTCAGCCTGGCCAAGCGCTACACCGGCCGTGGCATGCAGTTCCTCGACTTGATCCAAGAGGGCAACCTGGGTCTGATCCGCGCCGTCGAGAAGTTCGACTACACCAAGGGCTTCAAGTTCTCCACGTACGCCACCTGGTGGATCCGTCAGGCCATCACGCGTGCCATGGCCGACCAGGCCCGCACGATCCGCATCCCGGTGCACATGGTCGAGGTCATCAACAAGCTCGCCCGCGTCCAGCGCCAGATGCTGCAAGACCTGGGACGCGAGCCCACGCCCGAAGAGCTCTCCCGTGAACTGGACATGACGCCCGAGAAGGTCGTCGAGGTCCAGAAGTACGGTCGCGAGCCCATCTCGCTCCACACGCCTCTGGGTGAAGACGGCGACAGCGAGTTCGGAGACCTCATCGAGGACACCGAGGCCGTGGTGCCCGCCGACGCCGTCGGGTTCACGATGCTGCAGAAGCAGCTCGAGTCGCTGCTCGACAGCCTGTCCGAGCGTGAAGCCGGCGTCATCCGCATGCGCTTCGGCCTGGGCGACGGCATGCCGAAGACCCTCGACCAGATCGGTGACACGTTCGGCGTGACGCGCGAGCGCATCCGCCAGATCGAGTCCAAGACGATGGCGAAGCTCCGCCACCCGTCGCGTTCGCAGTCGCTCCGCGACTACCTCGAGTAGGCCCGTGCGTTACCTGGTCCCCGTGCTGGCCGGCCGACTCGTCCGGGCGGTCGCCCGGTTGCGGGGCGGCGGGTCCGCGTACCCGGGGCAGACCGTCCTGAAGCTCGCGCCCGATTTCCTCACGCACGTCTCGTCGCAGTTCGAGCGCGGCGTCGTGTTCGTGCTCGGATCGAACGGCAAGTCGACGACGACGATGATGCTGACCGAGACGCTCCGGGCCCACGGGCTCAAGGTGTTCACGAACCCGACGGGTGCCAACCTGCCTCAGGGCATCGCGTCGGCCTTCCTCCGCGAGGTGACGCCGTTCGGTCGTGTCCGCGACGACATCGGCGTGATCGAGGTCGACGAGGCGTTCGCAGTCGAGTTGACGAAGTCCCTGCACCCCTCGACGGTGCTCATGCTGAACGTGCAGGTCGACCAGCTGTACCGGTTCTTCGAGACCGAGCGGGTCGGCACGATGATGACCGACACGGCTGCCGTGGCCACCGCCGCGGTCGTGACGAACCGCGACGACCAGCACCTGGGCCCGTACAAGGCCGTCGGTCGCCAGACGGTGACCCGTTTCGGTGCCTCACCCGAGGTCGTCTCCGCGTCACCCAACGGCCTCCAGAACGCCAACGACTTCAGCCGTGAGGCCGACACCTCGCTGACCGCCGAAACCGAGGTGACCGCTCTCACGGGCACGGGCGCCACCATCACCGTCTCCGGCACCCCGATCGACGTCCGGCTGCCGGCGCGCGGTCTGCACTACGCCGTGGACGCCGCGGCGGCCCTCCAGACGGCCTCGATCGTCCTGGGGCACCCGGTCGACCCGACTGCCGTCCAGCGGGCCTTCGAGAGCATGAAGCCGGCCTACGGTCGCGGTGAGCGCATGTCCCTCGGCGCCGACGAGGCCGAGTTCATCATGTTCAAGAACGCGGCGAGCCTCCAGATGAACCTCGACGCACTCCCGCAAGGCGTCGAGCAGGTCATGTTGGCGATCGACGAGGGCACGCCCGACATCTCGTGGATCTACGACATCGACTTCTCGCACCTCGACCACGTCGACGTCCTCGCGGGTGCGAAGGCCTGGCAGTTGGCCTTGCGGCTCGAGCACGAGGGCATCCCCGTCCACGTGATCGAAGAGGACATCTCGAAGGCCATCCGCCTGATGCGGGCACTCCCGTCCCCGAGCGACAACACGAAGCACTTCGTGACGAACTACGAGCAGATGATGCTGGCCCGCCGCATCCTCGGCCACCCCGACCTGGAGAAGACCGCGTGAGCGACGACGTCCTCCGAATCGTCCACCTCTATCCGGAAGAGCTCGGTGTGAGCGGTGATCGGGGCAACGTGACCACGCTCGCGGTGCGCGCGCGCCGGGCCGGGGTCGACAGCACCGTCCTCGAGTACCGGGTGGGTGACGACGTGCCGACCGTGGCCGACGTGGTCGTGGTGGGGCACGGTCCTTTGTCCGGGGTCCGAGCCGTCGCCGCCGACGCTCGTCGCCTCGCGCCGGCACTGGAGTCGTTCGCCGCCTCCGGCGTCCCGGTGGTGGCGGTGGGAGGCGGTCTCGAGCTCCTGAGCCGCGGAGTCGAGGGCGTCGACGGCGAGTCGGTCGAGGGAGTCGGCTTCTTCGACGCCGTGGTCCGCCGTGGGGCTCCTCGTCGGACGAACTACCTGCAGGTGACGACCGACTACCAGGGTGACGAGATCACCCTCTTCGGCTTCGAGGACCATGCCGCCCACCTCGAACTCGGGACGGACGCCGAGCCTTTCGGTTCCGTCGTCCACGGTGGTGGGAACGGCGACGGCCGCGAGGGTGTGCGCCGGGGCGTGTCGTTCGGCACCCAGCTCAAGGGACCGGTCCTCCCTCTCAACCCCGCTCTGACCGACCGGGTCCTGCGAGTCGCGCTGAGCCGCCGCATGATCTCCTACTCGGCGGGCGCCGGGCACGCCAAGCTCGACGAGTACGCCGCCGCGTCGCAGAAAGTGATCGCCGACAACCTCGAACGCTCGTTCAAGGCCATGTGACGACGTCCGCACGGCGACATGACGAAGGCCCCGCATCGATCGGATGCGGGGCCTTCGTCGTGCTGCCGACCCGGGCTGTGGACCGGGGCGGCGCCGTGTCTCAGTGCGCGAGGAGCTTGGAGCTCTCGTCGAGCCATTCGATGGCGGTGGGCTGCAGCTTCTCTTTGAACTTCGCGCCGTGGTGGGCGCAGAAGAGCAGTTCGCCGGTGGCCATGGTCGCGCGGATGTAGGCCTGGGCTCCGCAGCTGTCGCAGCGGTCCGCAGCGCTCAACTGGTAACGGGAGCCGAGCTCGTCGACGGCGGTCTGGTCGGTGGCCATCTGAGTCATGTGATGCTCCTCCTGACGGTGGTGCGGTGGGTGAGACACTCATCAAAACACGCCGACGTCCGTATCGCGTGACATCGGCCCCGGATTTCGCTCATCGCGTAGCGGGGACCGGGCCGTCGAGTGTCGGGACTGCCGTGTCGGCGGCCCTCGGTAGGCTGTAACGCGGCCACCGCCTCCCCGCATTCCCGTCGTCGAGAGATGACGGCGGGCCCTTCAGGAGAACCATGCCCCCCACCTCGTCCGCACCCGCCTCCGACTACTCGGCCCGGCACCTCTCGGTTCTCGAAGGCCTCGAGGCCGTGCGCAAACGCCCCGGCATGTACATCGGGTCGACCGACTCGCGCGGCCTCATGCACTGCCTCTGGGAGATCATCGACAACTCGGTCGACGAGGCCCTCGGGGGGCACGGCGACACGATCGACGTCGTGCTGCACTCGGACGACAGCGTCGAGGTCCGCGACGGTGGGCGCGGCGTGCCCGTCGACATCGAACCCAAGACGGGCCTCAGCGGCGTCGAGGTCGTGTTCACGAAGCTGCACGCCGGTGGAAAGTTCGGCGGCGGCTCGTACACGTCGTCGGGTGGGCTCCACGGCGTCGGTGCCTCGGTCGTCAACGCCCTGTCCGAGCGGCTCGACGTCGAGGTCGACCGGGGCGGCAAGACGTACGCCATGTCGTTCCGCCGCGGCGAACCCGGCACGTTCGACGACGAGGGCGAGCCCACCCCCGATTCGCCGTTCACCCCGTTCGTCTCGGGCAGCGTGCTCCGCGAGGTCGGCAAGACCAAGCGCGGTGTCACCGGCACCCGGGTGCGGTACTGGGCCGATCGGCAGATCTTCACCCGGGGGGCCTCGTTCCAGACCGACGAGCTCTCGGCCAGGGCCCGGCAGACGGCCTTCCTCATCCCCGGGCTCACGCTCACGCTGCGCGACGAGCGTGCCGGCTCGCTCACCGACGGCGGCTTCCCCCTCGAGAGCACCTTCCGTTTCGACGGGGGCATCAGCGAGTACGTCGAGTTCCTGGCGCCCGACACGGCGGTGACCGACACGTGGCGCCTGACCGGGTCGGGCACCTACACCGAGACGGTGCCGGTGCTCACGGACGGCGGTGCCATGATCGCGACCGAACTCGAGCGCCAGTGCGACGTCGACATCGCGCTGCGCTGGGGCGGGGGATACGAGACCGTCTTCCGCAGCTACGTGAACATCATCGCCACGCCGAAGGGCGGATCGCACCAGACCGGCTTCGAGGCCGGCCTCCTGAAGTTCGTGCGGCAGCAGGTCGAGGCCAACGCCCGCCGCCTCAAGGTGGGTACCGACAAGATCGAAAAGGACGACGTCCTCGCCGGTCTGACCGCCGTTCTCACCGTGCGCCTGCCCGAGCCGCAGTTCGAGGGCCAGACGAAAGAGATCCTGGGCACACCCGCCGTGCGGGCCATCGTGGCCAACGTCGTCGCCACCGAGTTCGGCAAGCTGTTCACCTCGACCCGCCGTGAAGACAAGGCCCAGACCGCCCTCGTGCTCGACAAGGTCGTCGCCGAGATGAAGACCCGCATCGCCGCCCGGGCGCACAAAGAGACCCAGCGTCGCAAGAACGCCCTCGAGAACTCGACCCTCCCGGCCAAGCTCGTCGACTGCCGGTCGAACGACGTGGCCAACAGCGAGCTGTTCATCGTCGAAGGTGACTCCGCACTGGGCACGGCCAAGGTCGCCCGCAACAGCGAGTTCCAGGCACTCCTACCCATCCGGGGCAAGATCCTCAACGTCCAGAAGGCCTCGGTCAGCGACATGCTGTCCAACCTCGAGTGCGCCTCCATCATCCAGGTGCTGGGGGCCGGGTCCGGACGGTCCTTCGATCTCGAAGCGGCCCGCTACGGCAAGGTGATCATCATGAGCGACGCCGACGTGGACGGTGCCCACATCCGGACGCTGCTGCTCACGCTGTTCTTCCGGTACATGCGACCGATGATCGAGGCCGGTCGCGTCTTCGCGGCCGTTCCACCACTGCATCGAGTGGTCGTGATGCACCCCGGCAGCAAGCCCAACGAGACGATCTACACGTACTCCGAGAAAGAGCTGCACGGCGTCCTCGCGGGGCTCAAACGCACCAACAAGAAATTCCAGGACCCCATCCAGCGGTACAAGGGTCTCGGCGAGATGGATGCCGAACAACTCCGGACCACGACGATGGAACGTCAGAACCGCATGCTGAGGCGCGTCAAGGTCGACGACGCCGAGAACGCCGCACGGGTCTTCGAGTTGTTGATGGGCAACGACGTCGCCCCTCGCAAGGAGTTCATCATCGACGGAGCCGGTCTCAGCCGCGACCGCATCGACGTCTGAGCCCCGAACGACTCGTGGCCGACGAGGACGGCGCCGCCTCTCGACTTCGAGGTGCGGTGCCGCCTCGGTCGGTCGTCCGACGCGTCACTCGCCGGGTTCGGCGCCGGCCTCGAGGCCCGTGGCCGAGTCGGTGATGTGGGCCACCGAGGCCCCGACGGATCCGACGGGTGCGTCGAGGGGCGTGCCCGACCCGTCGCGGCGTGACAGCTCGGTCGGCAGGCTCCGGACGGAGCCGTCCGGGCCGACCGCCTGCGCGGGGGCCGGTCCGACCCAGGCCAGCGACAGGGCGTCCTCGCCCTTGAGCAGCGAGTGGGATCGGACACCGCCCGTGGCGCGCCCCTTGCCCGGGTACTCGTCGAAGGCGCTGAGCTTGGCACGTCCGGGGTCGGTGCCGGCGATCGTCGAGCTGCTCGACGACACCGTCGCGACGACGGCCTCGTGACCCGCGGGCACGGCGCCGAAGAAGATGACGCTCGCGTCGTCCGGGAGGTTGATTCCGGCCACCCCACCGCCGGCGGGCCCCTGCGGTCGGACCGCCGAGGCGGTGAACCGGAGCAGCTGCGCGGCGGAGGTGACGAAGACGAGCTCGTCCTCGTCGACCCCCTGGGCGACGCCGACCACCTGATCGCCCTTCTTCAGACTGATGACCGGGAAGTCGGGTCGGGCGGGGTACTGGCCGGTCGCGACTCGTTTGACGACACCCCGGGCCGTGCCCAGCGCGATGCTCCGATCGGCGGTGAGCGAGACGAGCCCGAGCACACGTTCTTTCTTGTCGACCAAGCCGATGTAGTCCCTGATCGGGACGCCAGCACCGAGCTGGACCGACGTGGGGGGCACCGACGGGAGGTCGACGGGGGTGAGGCGGACGAGACGCCCGAGGTTCGTCACGGCTCCGATCTCGGTCCGCGTGGTCGTGTCGATGGACGACAGGACCGCATCGTGCTTCGTGCGCCGGGCCGGGGGAGTGGGGGCTGCGGAGTCGGGGTCGAGGTGGTCCACGCGCAGGACGCGGCCCGTCGTCGAGAGGAACACCCGGGTCGGGGTGTCGGCGATTTCGAGGACGGGGGTGGACCTGCTGCCGCGACCCGTCGTGGCGACGCTCGGCTTGGCCTCGGTGAGGAGGGTCCGCCGCGGGGTGCCGAACTGCTCCGCGATCTCACCGAGCTCGCTCGAGACGAGGGCGCGGAGACGCGCGGGGTCGGCCAGCAGGTCCTTGAGGTCGGCGATGGCCGCGAGCAGTTCGTCACGTTCGGCCTCGAGTTCGATGCGACTGAACCTGGTCAGTCGGCGCAACTGCAGATCGAGGATGTACTCGGCCTGGATCTCGCTGAGGTCGAACACCTCGCGCAGTCGAGCGCGGGCGGCGGCCGTGTCGTCGCTCGTCCGGATCACCTGGATGACCTCGTCGATGTCGACGATGGCGATGAGCAGGCCCTCGACGAGGTGGAGGCGATCCTCTTTCTTGGCCAGCCGGTAGCGGCTGCGACGCGTCACGACCGACAGGCGGTGGGCGACGTAGACCTCGAGCATCTCCCTCAGCCCGAGCGTGCGCGGTTGCCCGTCGACCAGGGCGACGTTGTTGATGCTGAAGCCGTCCTCGAGCGGCGTGTACCGGTAGAGCTGCTCGAGGACGGCCTCGGGGCTGAACCCCGTCTTGATCCCGATCACGAGACGGAGACCGTGCTTGTGGTCGGTGAGGTCGGTGACGTCCGTGATGCCGGTCAGCTTCTTCGCCTGCACCCCGTCCTTGATCTTCTCGATCACCTTCTCGGGCCCCACCAGGTAGGGCAGCTCGGTGACCACGAGACCGTTCTTCCGTGCGGTGATGCTCTCGACGCCGACCCGCGCCCGGGTCTTGAAGCTGCCCCGACCCGTCGCGTAGGCGTCGCGGACCCCGGCGAGCCCGGCGATCGTGCCGCCGGTGGGCAGGTCGGGCCCGGGCACGAACGCCATCAGGTCGTCGAGGCTCGCGTCGGGGTGGTCGATCAGGTGTCTCGCGGCGCCGACGACCTCGACGAGGTTGTGGGGCGCCATGTTCGTCGCCATTCCCACCGCGATGCCGCTCGCACCGTTCACCAGCAGGTTGGGGAAGGCCGCGGGAAGCACCTCGGGCTGCATCAACTGGTTGTCGTAGTTGGGGACGAAGTCGACGACGTCCTCGCCGAGTCCCTGTGTCATGGCCAGCGACGCCTCGGCGAGACGGGCCTCGGTGTATCGCGGTGCGGCGGGCCCGTCGTCGAGCGAGCCGAAGTTGCCGTGCCCGTCGATGAGCGGCACGCGCATGGTGAAGGGCTGCGCCTGACGCACCATGGCGTCGTAGATCGCGGTGTCGCCGTGCGGGTGGAGCTTGCCCATGACCTCGCCGACGACGCGCGCGCTCTTCACGTGGCCGCGGTCGGGCCGCAGGCCCATCTCGGACATCTGGTAGAGGATGCGGCGCTGGACCGGCTTGAGGCCGTCCCGGGCGTCGGGGAGCGCCCGTGAGTAGATGACCGAGTACGCGTACTCGAGGAACGACCCCTGCATCTCGAGCGAGACGTCGATGTCCTCGATGCGTTCGCCGTGGTCGGGGCTGCTCGTGTTCTCGGTGGTGGTCATGCACTTCTCACGGATCGGGGTGGACGGGGCACCCGATCGTCGCTGTGCCAGACTGGGGCCGGTGTCCTCCATCGTACCGGCGCGCCCCCGGGGGGCCGTGAGCCTGGCCGACGTGGTGCCCTCGTGTCTCGCGTCCCTCCGGGGTGAGGTGAACGCGCTCCGCCTGCCCGCCGCGCGGGCCGCCGTCGTCGTCCTGGTGGACGGCCTCGGCCAGGCCGCCCTCGGAGCCCGCCGAGGCCACGCCCGGACGTTGTCGGGCGTGAAGGGCAGCCTGTGGTCCGGGTGGCCCACGACCACCGCGGCGGCGCTCACGACGCTGACGACCGGGGCGCTCCCCGGCGAGCACGGCCTCGTCGGCTACTCCGCCCTCGACCCCGAGAACGATCGTGTGGTCAAGCAGCTCTCGGGCTGGGACGAGCGCATGCGACCCGACGTGTGGCAGCGCCGTCCCACCCTGTTCGAGACGTCCCCCGACGTGGAGTCCCACGCCGTGGGCCCCAAGCGCTACCGATCGTCAGGCCTGACCGAGGCCATCCTCCGGGGCGCCACCTACGACGTGGCGGAGAGCGTGGGCGACCGCTTCGAGACCGCGGCGAGGCTCGTCGATTCGACCCGCGCCTCCTTGGTCTACCTCTACGTCCCCGAACTCGACATGATCGCCCACCGTGCCGGATGGGAGTCCGACGAGTGGATCGACGCCCTCGAGGGCGTCGACGCCGAGGTGCGCAGGCTCGAGTCCACGGTCGCACCCGACGTCGGGGTGATCGTGACGGCCGACCACGGGATCGTCGACGTCGCCGAACGGCGACGCATCGTCTTCGGGGTGACGCCGGCCCTGGTCGACGGGGTGAGACACGTGGCGGGGGAGCCTCGCTGCCTGCAGCTGCACCTCGAACCCGACGCGGACGAATCCCGACGGAGCGCGCTGCTCGACGCCTGGCGAGCGGCCGAAGGAGATCGGGCCTGGGTCCTGACCCGGGCCGAGGCGGTCGAGGCCGGTTGGTTCGGGGCCGTCGACCCCGCGGTGCTCCCGCGCATGGGCGGCGTGCTCGCCGCCGCACGCCGGGGCGTCGCCTACTACGACGGACGAGATCGCGGCGGTGAACCCGGCACGATGGTCGGTCATCACGGGTCGTGGTCCGACGACGAGACCATGGTTCCCCTGCGGACGTTCGGCGCCTACCGGCGGTGACGGTCGCAGACCCCGGGCAGAGGGGTCAGGCGGGATCGTCGTCCGAGCGCGCTCCGAAGACGATCTCGTCCCAGCTCGGCATCGAGGTGCGCCCGCGCGTCTTCTTCGCCGCCGGAGCCGCGCTGGGCATCTCGCGACGGCCGGCCCTCCCGCGGCTGCCCCGGATGCCCGTGGGTTGGACCGGTACGTCGGTCGTGCGCGCGTCGCCGTGGTGCGACGAGTCGGTCAGCACGGGCGTGGGCTTGGTGGCCCCCTCGGGCAGGTCGAAGTCGTCCAGGGGGACGTCGATCACGCGGATCGAGCCGGTGACCGGGTGGTCCGAGCGCCCGTCGTCGTCCGAGAACCGGGCGGCCTCGCGTTCTCCGCGACGACGACGCAGGGCCTCGAGCAGGTCGGCGGTCTGGTCGTGCCCGCTCGCGTCGTCCGGCGCTCGGTTGGCGGCAGCGAAGGAGGCGGCGCCCCGGACGCCGGGACGCAACCGGTCGGTCGCGGTCTCGGCCGGGAGTTCGACCTCGTCGACCTGGTCGACCAGGAAGGCACCGCTGTCGAAACGCCCCGAGGTGTCGTCGTGACGTGGCTCGCGGGACACGGCTCGCAGACGCGGGACGAGCGGACCGGCCTCCTCGCCGTGCTGGGAGAGTCGGTGGGCGTCGCCGCCGAGGGGGGCCAGCACCGACTTCTTCGGGTCGAAGCGCCACGTCGCATCGCGCTCGACCTCGTGCGTGACGAAGGCCACGTGGACCACCCAGCCGTGCTCCGCGTCCTTGTAGGCGCTCCACTCGCGCTGTGAGGTCTCGGCACCGTCGAGTCGCTCGTCGATGACGGCTCCGAAGGTCGTCGCCTGCACGCCGGAGGCCGCGTCGTCGGCGACGGAGACCGTGACGGCCCGTGCGCTCTCGAGGACGAAGGAGCGCTCGGCCAGGACCGGACCCTCGAACCGGTGCACGTAGTCGAGGTCGGCGCCGGTCAGGTCGGCGACCTGCTGTGGTGTCTTCCCCGCCCTGACCAGGGCCTGGATCTCGCGCGGCGGTGCCTTCCGCTCGACCGGCGCGTCACCCGGGTTGGCCGCCCGGAGTTGGGAGTGGAGGGTGTGGGTGACGGGAAGGCGGTACTCGCCACCGGCGTCGGTGGAGACGAGCAGAGCTCCGCTCTGGACGCCGATGACCCTGAGATCCTGCATTTTCCACGCCTTTCACCGTCGTGATCCGGTGCCAAGAATCGCACGTCGCCACCCGTTCTCGCGGGAATACGACGGGCGTGCCGTCAGTTCTTCCGAGGCGGCTGAAAGGCCGTGGGAACGGGTTTGCTATTCGACAACGAGTGATGCAAACTGCACCCGCCGAATCGGGCACACGAACGACCGAAGAACTGGATGGGCATGGCCACCGACTACGACGCACCTCGCAAGAACGACGACGACGGCTCGGAGTCGATCGAGGGGCTCAAAGAGAGGGTCCCCGACAAGATGACCGGCGTCGTCGACGACGACGCCGACAACCCGGGCTCGTTCGAGCTCGCCGGACAGGACCTCTCGGACCTCGACCTCGACGTCGTCGTCCTCCCCCCGCAGGTCGACGAGTTCACCTGCGTCGAGTGCTTCCTGGTGAAGCACCGCTCGCAGCTCGACCACGAGACCAAGCTGGGCGCTATCTGCCGGGAGTGCGCCGCCTGAGCGCCTCCAACCGCCGGACGACCTCGTCAGGACGACGGGTCGACACCAACCAATAGGGTGCCGGGTCGTCGAGGTCCGTCAACGAGATCTTGACGACCGGTCGCACCCAGCCTCTGAAGAGGGTCCAGGCTCGCGCGTCGAGCCGGGGCCCTCTTTCTCGTGTCGCGTCGGCGCCGGTGAACCCCTCGGCCTCGCCGATCTCGTGGGCGTACAGACGGGCACGACCCGCCGTGAAGCCCTCGTCGTCGATCGTCAGCACGGGCGAGGTCAGGACGAGCACGACGATGGCGGCCACGTAGAACACGACGGACATCACCACGCCCACGGTCGAGTTGATCGGCAGGAAGACCAGCAGGGTGGCAGGGACGAGCAGCGCGCAGGCGATGAAGACGGAGAGCGGCGGGAGCAGGCGCTCACGGTAGGGGTTCATGACGTCCATTCGACCAGACTTCTGCACTACCCTCGACACGTGCCCCAGACCCTCGACGTCCTCATCGCCGCCGAGGCGACCTCGGTGCCCGTGTACTCCCACCCGGGCGACGCCGGCGCCGACCTGCTCTCGACACAAGACCTGGTGTTGCGTCCCGGGCACCGCGCCCTCGTCGGCACGGGCGTCTCCATCGCGCTGCCCGAGGGTTTCGCCGCGTTCGTCATGCCCCGCAGCGGACTGGCCGCCATGCACGGCATCACCGTCGTGAACGCTCCGGGCACCGTCGACGCCGGCTACCGCGGCGAGATCAAGGTCTCGCTGCTGAACACGGACCTCGAGACCGAGCACCACGTCGCCGTCGGCGACAAGATCGCCCAACTCGTCATCATGCCGGTCGTCCGCGCGACCTTCGTCCCCGTCGCCGCGCTCCCCGAGAGCGTACGAGGGGCCGACGGGCACGGCTCCACCGGATACGCACACAACCCAGGAGGCACCGCGTGAGGAAGTCCAAACGCCGCGAGCAAGAACTGGCCGCAGTCGAGATCGACGTCGAGTCGGCGGACGTCGACGACGTCGAGGTCGACATCGAGTCCCTCGACGACGCCGAGGTCGAGGTGTTCGACGACTCGAAGTCGGCACCCGAGGACCGTGCCGACGTCGGCCCTCTGGACGAGACCGAGGCCAACCCCGTCCGTCCTTACGTCGACCTCGGTGGCGTCAAGATCCTGCCCCGAGAGGGGCTCCACCTCCGACTCGAGGTCGAAGAGGGAAGCAAGCGGGTCGTCGCCGTCGGCCTCGACTTCGCCAAGTCGACGCTGCAGGTGCAGCCGTTCGCCGCGCCGCGCACGACGGGCCTCTGGAACGAGATCCGGGGGCAGATCAGCGAGCAGATCGAGAAGCAGGGCGGTACGACGGCCGAGGTCGAGGGGCCGTTCGGTCCCGAGGTCCGCGCCGAGATCCCGGTCATGGGTGGCGACCCCGGAACCATCAGGCGAGCCCGTTTCATCGGCGTCGACGGTCCCCGATGGTTCCTCCGCGGCGTCATCGCGGGCGACGCGGCCCACGAGGGCGAGGCTGCCGAGAAGATCGAAGAGCTCTTCCGCAGCATCGTCGTGGTCCGCGGAACGACCCCCATGCCTCCGCGCGAGCTGATCCCTCTGGCCATGCCGAAGGCCGGCCCGACCGACGCCCCGGGCACCACGCCCTCGGTCGTCTGACCCGACGTGTCCGCGTCCGACGAACGGCCCGACCCGGCTGATCCGTCGCCGCTCGACGACCCCCGGGTGTCGCTCGCGGCTCAGTTGCAGGCCGCCGCGCGGCGAGCCGGCATCGGCCAGGTCGCACCCGGCGAGGTGCCCACGGCGGCAGCGCTCCTGACGGCGATCGGTGGGGTGCGCGGGCTCGTCGAGTCCATCGTCCCCGGCCTCGGCTTCGTGGTCGTGTACACGATCACCCGCGACGTCGTGCCGTCGGTCCTCATCCCGTTGGTCCTGGCCGTGGCGTTCGTCGTCGCCCGAGCCGTCCAGCGTGGCCCGGTCGCCCAGGCACTCGCCGGCGTCTTCGGCATCGCCCTCTCCGCAGGGATCGCGTTGCTCTCCGGCCGGGCCGAGAACAACTTCGTCCCCGGGCTGCTGATCAACGCCGCTTCGCTCGCCGCCATGCTGGTCAGCATCGCCGTGCGTTGGCCCCTCATCGGCATCGTGGTGGGACTCCTCACGAACGACGGCACGGGCTGGCGGGCCGATCGGGCGAAACGGCGCGTCCTCGTCCTGGCCACGTGGTTGTGGGCCGGGCTCTTCGCCGCACGTCTCGCCGTCCAGGCACCCCTCTGGCTGGCCGGTGACGTGGCCCTGCTCGGCACGCTCAAACTCGTGATGGGCGTTCCCCTCTACGCAGGGCTGCTCTGGGTGACCTGGCTGCTCGTCCGGACGGTCTACAGCGGACGCGAGGCCGCGGACGACGCGCGGGGCCCCTCGGACTGACCCGCGCCTCCTGGTGCTATGTTTTGTCTCGACATCGAGACAAATCGCTGGGATCGGCCCCGGGGACACCCCGCGGACTTAGGCTGACCTCGCTGGTGGGCGTCGCGCGCACCGGCCAAGATGAGGGCGTAGTCAGCAAGGGAGACGGCACGTGTCTGCAATCAACAGTTTTGGCTCGAAGAACACCCTCACGGTCGGGTCCACCGACTACGAGGTCTACCGCATCGACGCGGTCGAGGGTTCTTCGACGCTTCCGTTCAGCCTCAAGGTCCTGCTCGAGAACCTGCTCCGCACCGAAGACGGTGCGAACGTCACGGGCGACCAGATCCGGGCACTCGGCTCGTGGCAGCCCACCGCCGAGCCCGACACCGAGATCCAGTTCACGCCGGCGCGCGTCGTCATGCAGGACTTCACGGGGGTGCCCTGCATCGTCGACCTCGCCACCATGCGCGAGGCCGTCGCCGAGCTCGGTGGAGACCCCACCAAGATCAACCCGCTGGCACCGGCTGAACTCGTCATCGACCATTCGGTCATCGCGGACCTCTTCGGCTCCGAGAACGCGCTCGAGCGCAACGTCGAGATCGAGTACGAGCGCAACGGCGAGCGGTACCAGTTCCTCCGCTGGGGGCAGACGGCCTTCGACGACTTCAAGGTCGTGCCGCCGGGCACGGGCATCGTCCACCAGGTCAACATCGAGTACCTCGCGCGCGTCACCTACAGCCGTGAGGTCGGCGGGGTGCTGCAGGCCTACCCCGACACCCTCGTGGGCACCGACTCCCACACGACGATGGTCAACGGCCTGGGCGTGCTCGGCTGGGGCGTCGGCGGCATCGAAGCCGAGGCCGCCATGCTCGGTCAGCCCGTGTCGATGCTGATCCCCAAGGTCGTGGGCTTCAAGCTCTCCGGTTCGATCCCGACCGGCGTGACGGCCACCGACGTGGTGCTCACCATCACGCAGCAACTGCGTCGTCACGGCGTGGTCGGCAAGTTCGTCGAGTTCTACGGCGAAGGCGTGGCCGAGGTCCCCTTGGCCAACCGCGCCACCATCGGCAACATGAGCCCCGAGTTCGGTTCGACGGCGGCGATCTTCCCGATCGACGACGTGACGCTCGATTACCTGCGTCTGACCGGACGCTCGGACGAGCAGATCGACCTCGTCGAGCAGTACGCCAAGCTGCAGGGTCTCTGGCACGACCCGTCGACGGAGCCCGTCTTCAGCGAGTACCTCGAACTCGACCTCGCGACGGTCGTCCCCTCCATCGCCGGGCCCAAGCGCCCGCAGGACCGCATCGAGCTCACCGCGGCCAAGTCGCAGTTCGAGGTCGACCTCGAGAACTACGCCAGCACGGACCACTCGCACGTCGACGCCGCGGTCGAGGGCACGTTCCCCGCCTCGGACCCGATCGGCTTCACCGCCGAGGACGACGACGAGGCGCAGCCGCACTCGATCTCGCACACGTCGCATGCTCCGGCCAAGGTGTCCAAGCCGACCTCGGTCGCCCTCGGTGACGGCTCGACGTTCACCCTCGACCACGGCGCGGTCGCCATCGCTGCCATCACGTCGTGCACGAACACGTCGAACCCGTCCGTCATGCTCGCCGCGGGCCTCCTCGCCCGCAACGCCAGCAAGAAGGGCCTCAAGGCCAAGCCGTGGGTCAAGACCACCCTCGCGCCCGGGTCCAAGGTCGTCACCGACTACTACGAGAAGGCCGGCCTGACCGCCTACCTCGAAGATCTCGGCTTCTACACGGTCGGCTACGGCTGCACGACCTGCATCGGCAACTCCGGCCCCCTGCTCGACGAGATCTCGACGGCGGTGCAAGACAACGACCTGGCCGTCACGGCCGTCCTGTCCGGCAACCGCAACTTCGAGGGTCGCATCAACCCCGACGTGAAGATGAACTATCTGGCCAGCCCGCCCCTGGTCATCGCGTACGCCCTGGCCGGGTCGATGAACTTCGACTTCGAGAACGACGCCCTGGGGACGGCCGACGACGGAACCGACGTCTACCTGCGGGACATCTGGCCCGACGCCGCCGAGGTGCAGCAGACGATCGACTCCTCGATCGACACCGGCATGTTCACCCACGAGTACGCGGGGGTGTTCGACGGTGACGAGCGCTGGCGTTCCTTGCCGACACCCACCGGCGCCACCTTCGAGTGGGACTCCGAGTCCACCTACGTCCGCAAGCCCCCGTACTTCGAGGGCATGACGATCGAGACCACCCCGGTCACCGACATCCGGGGCGCCCGTGTCCTGGCGAAGCTCGGCGACTCGGTCACGACCGACCACATCAGCCCGGCCGGGTCGATCAAGGTGGACAGCCCGGCAGGCCACTACCTCGACGAGCACGGCGTCGACCGCAAGGACTTCAACTCGTACGGGTCCCGTCGCGGCAACCACGAGGTCATGATCCGTGGCACCTTCGCGAACATCCGCCTCAAGAACCAGCTGCTGGACGGCGTCGAGGGTGGTTACACCCGTGACTTCACGCAGGCCGAGGGCCCGCAGTCGTTCATCTACGACGCCAGCGCTCGCTACCAAGAGCAAGGGACGCCCCTGGTCATCCTCGGCGGCAAGGAGTACGGCTCGGGATCCTCCCGGGACTGGGCCGCGAAGGGCACGAGCCTGCTCGGGGTCAAGGCGGTCATCACCGAGAGCTTCGAACGCATCCACCGGTCGAACCTCATCGGCATGGGCGTGGTCCCCCTGCAGTTCCCTCAGGGCGAGAGCTGGGAGTCGCTCGGACTCGACGGCACCGAGCAGATCGACATCGCCGGGATCGAGCAGCTGAACGAGGGCACGACGCCGAAGACGGTCCACGTGACCGCCACTCCGACCGCCCACTCGCCCGAGGGCAAGCAGCCGGTCGAGTTCGACGCCGTCGTGCGCATCGACACCCCCGGCGAGGCGGACTACTACCGCAACGGCGGCATCCTGCAGTACGTCCTGCGCAGCCTGGTCTGATCGACAGACCCCGCACCGACCAGACCTCCGGACGATCACCCGCATCGTCCGGGGGTCGTACGGCGTTCTCGCCGGTCGCGTGCCTAGACTGGCGGGATGCCCGAGAGGGCCGAAAGGGAAGGCCAGCATGAGCCTGTTGCAGACGATCACGGGGCCTCGTGACCTCGACCGCCTGACGAACGAACAGATGGTCGAACTGGCCGCCGACATCCGCCGGTTCCTCGTGACCGAGGTGTCGAAGACCGGGGGCCACCTCGGGCCGAACCTGGGCGTCGTCGAGCTGACGTTGGCCATGCACCGGGTCTTCCACTCGCCGCACGACGCCTTCGTCTTCGACACCGGCCACCAGTCGTACGTCCACAAGCTCCTCACCGGTCGGCAGGACTTCTCCGGCCTCCGCCTCCGGGGCGGCCTCGCCGGTTACCCGCAGCGCTCCGAGTCCGAGCACGACATCGTCGAGAGCTCGCACGCCTCGAGTTCGCTCTCGTGGGCGGACGGCATCTCTCGAGCGTTCCAGCTCACCGGCCGCGACGACCGGCACGTCGTCGCCGTCGTGGGCGACGGCGCGTTGACCGGGGGCATGACGTGGGAAGCCCTGAACAACATCAGCGACGACAACGACCGTCGACTCACCATCGTCGTGAACGACAACGGCCGGTCGTACGCCCCGACCATCGGGGGAATGGCCCGTTTCCTCAACACCGTCCGCACCCGCCAGGCCTACCGCGAGCTCCACGTCGGCAGCCGGGCCGTCTTCGACCGACTCGGACACCCGGGTCGCGCCGTCTACCGCGGTGTCCGGGGTGGACTGCACGGTTTCTTGAGCCGGTTCACCAACAACGAGGCGCTCTACTCGAACCTCGACATCAAGTACATCGGGCCGGTCGACGGTCACGACCAGGTGGCCATGGAAGAAGCCCTCCTCCAGGCGAAGAACTACGGTGCCCCCGTGATCGTGCACGCGATCACCGAGAAGGGCCGCGGGTTCGATCCCGCGCGCGCCGACGTGGCCGACCAGTTCCACGCGGTCGGGCAGATCGACCCCGAGACGGGCGAGCCCCTCGAGACGGCCACCTCGCCGTCGTGGACGTCCGTGTTCGCCGACGAGATCGTCCACATCGCCGAGCACGACGCGAAGGTCGTCGGCATCACGGCCGCGATGCTGCGCCCCGTGGGCCTGCACAAACTGGCCGAGCGGTTCCCGAAGCGCGTCTTCGACGTCGGGATCGCCGAACAGCACGCGGTGACGAGCGCTGCGGGTCTGGCGTTCGGCGGCCTCCACCCCGTCGTCGCCCTGTACGCGACCTTCGTCAATCGTGCCTTCGACCAGGTGTTGATGGATGTCGCCCTCCACCGGGCGGGCGTCACCTTCGTCCTCGACCGGGCCGGCGTCACCGGGCCGGACGGTCCGAGCCACCACGGCATGTGGGACCTCGCGCTGTTGCAGATCGTGCCGCACATCCGGTTGGCCGCACCCCGAGATGCGACGCGCCTCCGCGAAGAACTCCGGGAGGCCGTCGCGGTCGACGACGCTCCCACCGTCATCCGGTTCTCCAAGGGAGCCGTCGGCGTCGAACACGAGGCCGTCGAACGTCTCGAGGACGGTGTCGAGGTGCTGCGTCGTGCGGGCCACGACGACGTCCTCATCGTCTGCGTCGGCCCGATGGCCGGGATCGGGCTCGAGGTCGCCGAACGCCTGGAGGCCCAGGGCATCGGCGCCACGGTCGTCGACCCGCGATGGGTCGTCCCCGTGCCGGGGAGCATCATCGAACTCGCGGCGACCCACCGACTCGTCATCACGATCGAGGACGGAGTCCGGGTCGGCGGGATCGGCACCCGGGTGCGGCAGGATCTCCGTGGCGCAGGCGTCGACACGGCCGTGACCGAGCTGGGCCTGCCCGACGAGTTCCTCGAGCACGGGTCCCGGGCCGAGATCCTCGAGGAGGCCGGCCTCACCCCGCAGCACATCGCCCGCGACGTCGTGGCCCAGGTGCTCGGCAGTCGCATCCCCGTCGCGAGGCCTTTGGACGAGACCGCCGCCGCGACGAGGCACGAGGACGCCCGACACGACTGAGTCCCGGTGCGGTGGCACACCACAACGATCGACGTCGAACGCCCCGTCTCGTCCGAGACGGGGCGTTCGACGTCGGTGGGCTACTCGACGCCGCGGATGGCCGGCTCGTGGAAGTCGCGACCGCGCACGCGCCGTGAGGCCCCGACGCGATCGAGGTACGGCGTGACCCCGCCCATCTGGAACGGGTACCCGGCTCCCAGGATCAGGCAGAGATCGATGTCCTCGGCGGCGGCGACCACGTGGTCGTCGAGCATGCGACCGACCTCGTCGGCGAGGCCGTCCTCGATGCGGATGCGCAGCTCGTCGTCGGTGAGTGCCGTGCCCGGCCCGGCGGCGAGGGCGACGGCCTTCTTGTCGAACCCCTTGCGACGGCCCTTCGAGTCCCGCTCGAAGATGGTGCCGTGCTCGGCCAGACGGTGCAGTCCCTCACTGGCGAAGAACCGGTCGGGGAACGCGGCGTGGTGGGTGTCGAGCACGTGCGCCCCGACGGTCAGTCCCACCAACTCGAGCAACTCGAACGGCGTCATCGGCAGGCCGAACGGGGCGGTCGCTCGATCCACCACCTCGAACGGCGTCCCCGTCTCGACGGCGTGCATGGCCTCGCCCAGCACCTTGGCCAGGATGCGGTTGACGACAAAACCAGGGGTGTCGGCCGTGATGACGGCGTTCTTCCGAAGAGCCTTCGCCGTCACCATCGCCGTGCTGAGCGTCTCGTCGTCCGTCGCCGGGGTCTTGACGACCTCGACGAGAGGCATGACCGCGACCGGATTGAAGAAGTGGAACCCGACCAGGCGCTCGGGATGCGCGAGGCGCGCCCCGATCTGCTCGACGCTCAGCGACGAGGTGTTGGTCGCCAGCACCGCGGTGTCCGAGACGACGGCCTCGACGTTCGCGAAGACCTCTTGTTTGACCGACAGCTCTTCGAAGACGGCTTCGATGACCCAGTCGGCGTCGGCGAAGTCGGCCAGGTCGGTCGTGCCCGTGATGAGCGCCTTCAGGCGGTTGGACTCATCGCGCGAGATGCGCCCCTTGCCCTGCAACTCGTCGATCTCTCCTCTGATGCGGGCGAGCGCCGTGTCGACCCGGGCCTGGTCGAGGTCGGTGATGACGACCGGGACGCGCAGGCGCCGCACGAAGAGCAAGGCGAACTGGCTCGCCATGAGTCCGGCACCCACGACGCCCACCTTGCCGATCTTCCGGGCGAGGTCGGGGGAGGGGGCTCCGGCGGGCTTCTTGGCGCGCTTCTGGACGAGGTCGAAGGCGTACATGCTCGCGTGGAACTGGTCGCCCGCCACGAGGTCGGCCAGTGCTTCGTCCTCCGCCGCGAAGCCGGTCGCCCGGTCGGTGTTCTTCGCGGCCTTGAGCAGGTCGAGTGCGGCATAGGGCGACTTCGCGACCGTGCCGATCTTCGACTCGAGTGACTTGCGCGCGACCGAGATCGCGACGTCCCACTTGACCGCACGTTCGAGCTTGCCCGGGACGTTCGGTCGCTTGACGGTGACGCGGCCGGTCAGCACTCCGTCGGCCCACCGGATGCTGTCCTCGAGGAAGGTCGCGGGGCCGAACATCACGTCGACGATGCCGAGTTCGAGCGCCTGGGCGGGCTTCAGCGTGCGGTTGTTCTTCAGGGGGTTCTCGATGACGACCTTGAGCGCGTTCTCGATGCCGATCAGGTTCGGCAGCAGCCAGGCGCCTCCCCAGCCGGGGATGATGCCGAGGAAGACCTCGGGCAGGGCGATGGCCGCCGCCGACGAGTCGACCGTCCGGTAGTCGGCGTGCAGGCCGATCTCGACGCCGCCCCCGAGGGCGAGGCCGTTCACGAAGACGAAGGTGGGCACCGCGGCGTCGTGCAGCTTGCCGAGGACCGCGTGCCCGAGCCTGGCGAGTTCGCGGGCGACGTCGCGGCTGGGGATGGCGCTGACCTTGCTGAGGTCGGCGCCCGCCGCCAGGAAGTAGGGCTTGCCGGTGACGGCGATCGCCGCGATCTCACCCGAGGAGGCGCGGGTGCGGACGGCGTCGAGGGCCGCCCCGAACTCGTGCAGCGTCGCCGGCCCCAGCGTGCTCGGCCGGGTGTGGTCACGACCGTTGTCGAGGGTGATGAGGGCGAGGACGCCGCCGGAGGGCAACGGGACGTCGCGGACGTAGGAGTGCGTGACGACCTCATCGGCCGACAGCTCGGTCAGTTGTTCGGTCGCCGAGCTCATGCGCGCGCCGCCTTCCGCGAGTAGTGGGGGTTCTCCCAGATGACGCTGCCGCCCTGGCCGAGGCCGATGCACATGGCCGTGAGGCCGTAGCGCACCTCGGGGTGCTGCTCGAACTGGCGGGCGAGCTGGATCATGAGCCGGACGCCCGAGGACGCGAGGGGATGGCCCACGGCGATGGCGCCACCCCAGGGATTCACGCGCGGATCGTCGTCGTCGATGCCGAAGTGGTCGAGCAGGGAGAGGACCTGCACCGCGAACGCCTCGTTCAGCTCGAAGAGGCCGATGTCGTCGATCGAGAGCCCGGCCTTCCGGAGCGCCTTCTCGGTGGACGGAACGGGGCCGATGCCCATGACCTCGGGCTCGACGCCGGCGAAGGCGAAGCTGACCAGGCGCATCTTGGGGGTGAGTCCGAGCTCTTTCGCCGCGGCACCGGACGCCATCAGGCTCACCGTCGCACCGTCGTTGAGACCGGACGAGTTGCCGGCGGTGACGCGACCGTGCGGCCGGAAGGGGGTACGAAGCCCGGCCAGACCCTCCATCGTGGTCTCGGGACGGGGTGCCTCGTCGCGCGTGGCCAACCCCCAGCCCTGATCCGTCTTGATCGCCACCGGGACGAGGTCGGGCTGGATCTGGCCGGCGTCGTAGGCGGCCGCGAGTTTCTGTTGCGATCGCAGGGCGTAGCGGTCGGACCGCTCCTTGGTCAGCTGGGGGAACCGGTCGTGGATGCGCTCTGCGGTGTTGCCCATGTTGAGTGCCTCGCCGCTGACGAGCTTCTCGGCGACGAACCGGGGGTTCGGGTCGGCGGCGAACCCCATCGGGTGCCGACCCATGTGCTCCACCCCGCCGGCGAGGGCGACGTCGTAGGCACCGAAGGCGATGCCGCCGGCGACGCTCGTCACACTGGTCATGGCACCGGCGCACATGCGGTCGATGGCGTACCCGGGCACGGACTGGGGGAGCCCTGCGAGCAGCGCCGTCGTGCGCCCCAGGGTGAGGCCCTGGTCGCCCTGTTGCGTCGTCGCGGCGATGGCGACGTCGTCGATGCGTTCGGGCGGGAGGGACGGATTGCGTTCGAGTAGACCCTTCATCGCCTTGACGACCAGGTCGTCGGCGCGGGTCTGCCAGTACATGCCTTTGTCGCCGGCCCGCCCGAACGGGGTGCGTACCCCGTCGACGAACACGACATCGTTGCTCTCGGCCACATTGCCTCCAGTGTCAGGATCTGATCCCGATCTTAGGGACGACACCGAGGGGCCGAGAATCGTTCGAGCAATCCTACGAAGCGCTGTCGCCCGTCGCCTCAGGCTCTTGGTGGGCGTCGACAAAGGCCTCGGCGACCGCCTCGGCGACGGCCTCGACCTGCCAGGCCCGGGCACCCAGCTCCACCAACGCGGCCGCGATGGTCGGTGCGTCGAAGGGGATGGGCGGGTCCCAGGCGAGCCGCCGCAGGGTCTCGGGCGTCAGCAGGTTCTCGACGGGCAGGTCGAGCCCCTCGGCGATCTCGGTGACCTTGGGGCGGACCGCCTTGTAGCGCGCGTCGGCCAGCGGGTTCTTGTCCGCCCACGATCGCGGCGGGGGGGGGGGGTCGCTCGCCGGCCCTCGGGGAGAGGGCAGGTCCGTCGTCTCGCGGCCCCGTTCGATCGCCGCGAACCAACGGTCGAGCTCACTGCGACTGGCGCGACCGACGAACTCCTTGATGCCGGCCAGTGACCGTTTGTCGGTGGGCATTGCTTTGGTGGCGGCCACGAGAGAGGAGTCCGGGACGAGACGACCCGGTGCCGTGTCGATCTCTCGGGCGTAGTCGTCGCGTGCCTGCCAGAGCTCCCGAGCCACGGCGAGCGAGCGGGATCCGCGGACGCTGTGCAGCCCGGTCAGTCGGCGCCACGGGTCGACCTTCGCCGGCTTGGCCTCGCGGCGCAGGGTGGCCTCGAACTCCTGACGCGCGATGTCGAGCTTGCCCGCGTCCGCGAGCACCGCCTCCATGGCGTCGCGCAGGTCGACGAGCAGCTCGACGTCGAGCGCCGCGTAGACGAGCCAACTCTGCGGCAACGGCCTCGTGGACCAGTCGGCGGCACTGTGCTCCTTCGCGAGGTGGATGCCCAGCAGCTGCTCGACGACGGCACCGAGCCCGACCTTCGGCAGGCCGGCGAGGCGTGCGCCCAGTTCGGTGTCGAAGATGCGGCTCGGGTCGAGGCCGACCTCGCGCAGGCACGCCAGGTCCTGGCTGGCGGCGTGCAGCACCCATTCCTCGTCGCCGATCACGTCCTGCAGTTCGGCGAAGGAGCCGATGGCGGGCGGATCGAGCAGGAACACCCCCGAGCCGCGTCGGAACACCTGGATGAGGTAGGCCCGCTGCGAGTAGCGATAGCCGGAGGCGCGTTCGGCGTCGATCGAGACCGGCCCGGTCCCGGCGCGGATCGCCTCGACGGCGGCCAGGTAGCCCTGCCGATCGTCGATGACCGTGACCTCGCCGTGCAGCGAGTCCGCGGTCTCGACGACGGGTCGGACGGTGACCCGGGGTCGTGAGCCGCGCGTCGCGGAGCCGTCGGGTGCCGACTCGTCTGGTGCTGACTCGTCTGGTGTCGCTGTGGTCATGTCTCCGCTGTTCTCTCCGGGGGCGCTGTTCTGTTCCGGTGGTTCAGTCTCGTCCGACCCGCCGCGAGGCGAGGAGCGTGACTCCTTCGACGGTCGGGGGCAGGCCGGCGAGCGTGCAGATCAACTCGCTCCAGGCCTCGATGTGCGGGGCCAGGTCGGTGGTGGTGGGGCTCCAGGACGCCCGGAGCTCGAGCTGGGCCCCGTCGCCGTGGCTGGCCAGCTCACCGTAGCCGGTCGAGAGGATCTTGGTCGCGGTACCCGATGCCTGGTCGTAGGAGGCTCCGCGGGCGTCGAGGCTGTCGACGAGCCAGGACCACGCCACGTCGGCCACGAACGGGTCGAGCGCGATCTCGGTCTCGAGGGGCGCCTGCGCGAAACTCACGACCCGGAACGGTCCGCCCCATGCCTCGGGTTCGTCATCGTCGTAGAGCAGCACGAAGCGGCCCGTGCCGAGGTCGGGGTCTGGACGGCCGGACGCGCCGACGACGTCCCCCGCGAGGGCCAGCGCGTGGGGGGCGAGGCCGTTCGGGGCGGGGATCTCGGTCACGGCGAGGGCGTCCCGCGCGGCGGCACGGTGGACGGACTCGACGGCCGCGGCGAAGGCGGGCGGCCGGGTCGGCGTCGGGGGGATCTCGGACACCCTGGAAGACTAGGGTCGATCCCGAGGGCGACCCCCGCGGCACGCCGCGCCCGGCTCAGCAGATCCACAGGTCACCCTCGACCCCACCTCACGCCCCACGAGGAGTCGCCCGTGAACCGCCCCGCATCCACCGACCGACGGGGCATCGGCCCGCTCGCCGTCGTCTCGATCACGGTCGGGGGCACCGTGCTCGCGTCGTCCGCCGCCCTCGCGTCGGGGATCGTCGCCATCGCCCGCAAGATCGTCACGCCGGCCCGCAGGCGGCGAGACGACGTGCGAGTCGACGCCTACGACCCCGTCGCCGGGACGATCACCCTCCGTTCGACGCCCGACACGCGCCTCCCCGGTCGCTACAGCTTCTGGTACGCCCGGGGTCGAGGCCACGCCCGCGTGGGCGACGTCGTCCGCGACGACGGCCGGTCCGTCGAGCGTCGCGTCGAGGGCGTCGACGGGCCCGGTCTCGACCGGGCCCACCGGGGCCGCATCGGTGGCTGGCTGTTCCCGACACCCCGGGACGCGGGCCTCCCCGCGGAGGAGGTCGCGATCGCCACGGAGGTCGGTCAGGCCCCCGCCTGGCTCGTCCCCGCCGCGGGCGGCCTCGAGGGCCCGTGGATGATCGGGGTGCACGGTCGTGGGGTGACCCGCGCCGAGACGATCCGGGCGGCTCCGGTCTTCCACCGAGAGGGCCTGACCTCGCTCCTCGTGTCGTACCGCAACGACGGCGAGGCACCCCGATCGCCGGACGGACGCTACGCCCTGGGCGACTCCGAATGGCGCGACGTCGAGGCGGCGATCCGGTTCGCCCTCGACCACGGTGCGACGTCCGTCGTGTTGATGGGATGGTCCATGGGCGGAGCGCTCGTGCTGCAGGCAGCCACGCGCTCCTCCCTGCGCGGCGTCGTCTCGGGACTCGTGCTCGAGTCGCCCGTCGTCGACTGGAGGACGACCCTCGCCGACCAGGGGGCGGCCATGCGGGTGCCGCAGGTCGTCCAGGGTCTGGTGCTGCGCCTCCTGGGCTCGCCCCTGCTCTGTCGGTTGGCCGGCAGCGCCGAGCCGATCGACTTCGACCGGCTCGACCTCGTCTCGCGGGCCGGAGAGCTCGACCTGCCGGTGCTGTTGCTGCACAGCGACGACGACGGTTTCGTGCCGTCCACCGCGTCACACGCGTTGGCCGAGGCACGGCCCGACCTCGTGACCTTCGAGGTGTTCGAGGTCGCGCGGCACACGAAGCTCTGGAACCTCGACCCCGAGCGCTTCGAGGGGGCGATCACCGGGTGGGTCGGTCGTCACCGACTCGCGGGGCCGCCGTCGACCGACCACCGCGCGTAGAGCGTGCTCTGCTCGTCGACCAGCAACTGACCGAGCACGAGCGACGCGGGGTCGAAGCGTTCGCGACCGAAGACGGGCAGGCCGCTGCCGATCACGACGGGCGAGGTCGACAGGCACAGCTCGTCGACCAGGCCGTCCCGCAGGAACTGACCGGCGAGCGAGGGGCCGCCCTCGCAGACGAGCGAACGGAGGCGCTGCTCGCGCAGGCAACGCAGGATCGCGGCGGGCTCCAACCGTCCGTCGGCGTCCGGTGCGGTCAGCACGGTGGCGACCGCCCAGATCTCGTCGCCGAGGGTCTCACGGACCCGGTCCCGGGCGGATCCGGGGCACACGACGACGACCCGACCGGCCTCCGACGGGTCCATGCGATGGCCCGAGAGGTCGCCCGACGACGTGACGACGACGAGTCGTGAGGACTTCGGCACCCGGTAGCCCTCGGCCCGCACGCTGGCCGCACCCACGAGGACGCCGTCGGCCAGCGAGCGGATGGCCGCCAGGATCGTGCGGTCGGTGGCGTTGCTCAGCGTCTCGGAGGTGCCGTCGGAGCCCGCGGCGTCACCACTGACCGCGGCGATCAGGTTGAGTCGTAGCCAGGTCTCGCGGGGTGGGGCGTACAGCTCGCGGATCCGGGCAGGGGTCGAGTCCTCGTCGATGTCGAGCTCCAGCCCGACGTCGCCTGGACGCTCGAGGGCGTGCAGCACCCGGAGCGTCACGCGCCGGCGGTCCGATCGCGGATCTGGCGCTTGGCGCGACCGAGCAGGGCGGTCATGCCACGGATCCGCAACGGGCTCACCGCCTCGGTCAGACCGATCGTCTGCGGGTAGTCGTCGGGGACGTCGTCGAGGACCTGGGCGACGGTGAGCCCGTCGAGCCCTTGGGCGAGGATCGACGCGAAGCCACGGGTCGTGGGTGCTTCGCGCGGTGCCGTCGCGTGCAGGTGTACCCGACCGTCGGTCACCTCGACGAACAGGAACACGGGGGACTGGCACTCGACCACCCGCTCGAGCAGGTCGGGGTGGTCGGCGTACCGGGCCGGCAGTTCGGGCAGCTCGTTCGAGAACTCGAGCAGCAGCTGCAGACGGTTCCGCACGTCCAGGGCGAGGAACTCCTCGCGGATCTCGACGAGCGGCTCGGGCAGGGCGACGTCGGTCACCGGGCCGGCACCTCGCCGGGCTCGGTGCCCTGCACGATCGGCACGCGGACGGCGCTGCCCCACTCGGTCCAGGAGCCGTCGTAGTTGCGCACGTCCTCGAAGCCCATGAGGTGCTTGAGCACGAACCAGGTGTGGCTCGACCGCTCGCCGATGCGGCAGTAGGCGACGACCTGGTCGCCGTCGGAGAGGCCCGCGCCGTCGCGATAGATGGCGTCGAGCTCGGCGAGCGGCCGGAAGGTGCCGTCGTCGGCCGCGGCCTTGCCCCACGGCACGTTCTGCGCGCTCGGGATGTGACCGGCGCGGAGGGCCCCCTCGTCGGGGTAGGCCGGAGCCGTGGTGCGCTGACCCGAGAACTCCTCGGGGGAGCGCACGTCGATCAGGGGCTTGCCGAGGTGGGCCAGCACGTCGTCCTTGTAGGCGCGGATGACGCTGTCGTCTCGCTCGACGACGGGGTAGTCGGTGGCTTCGACCGTGGGGGCGTCGGTCGTGTAGTCGCGGCCCTCGGCCTCCCACTTCGCCCGCCCGCCGTCGAGCAGGCGGACGTCCTCGTGCCCGAACAGCGAGAACACCCAGAGCGCGTAGGCGGCCCACCAGTTGTTCTTGTCGCCGTAGATGACGACGGTGCTGTCGCGCGAGATGCCGCTGCGGGCCATCAACGCGGCGAAGCCCTCGCCGTCGACGTAGTCGCGCTGCACGGGGTCGTTGAGGTCGAGGTGCCAGTCGATCTTGACGGCCCCGGCGATGTGGCCGGTCTCGTACAACAGGACGTCCTCGTCGGACTCGACGACGACGAGCCCGGGGGTGCCGAGGTGCTGCTGCAACCACTCGGTGCTGACGAGACGCTCGGGGTGGGCGTACTCGCCGAAGCGGGCGGACGTGTCGTGCTCGACGGCCATGGTGTCTCCTTGTGCGGGTGTCGGGATGGAGCCGACGTCGGGCGACGGGTGACGCCCGGCGGCGTAGGATCGCCTCTGGTCGGCCCCGTCGAGGTTACGCATGCCGCGTGACCGTCGCCCGGGAACCGTACGACTCTGACACAGATCCCCGCCCACACCGTTGCGAGGCCGCGCCCATGCCCCCCGAATCCGTCAGCACCCTCGTCTCGTTGACCGACCGCACGCCGACGATCACGGGGGCCGAGATCGTGACGCAACTCGTGCCTCCTCGTCAGTTCGCCGAGGCCTCGCTCGAGAACTACCGACCCGACCCGGACTTCGCCTCGCAGGCCGAGGCGGTCGCCGCCGTGACGGCGTTCGGAGGCGCGGGTGCCGACGCCCCGCGGAGGGGCCTGTTCCGCAAGAAGCCGGCCGCCCCGGCCGTGCGTCCCGGCCTCTACCTCGACGGCGGGTTCGGCGTGGGCAAGACCCACCTGCTCGCCGCCCTCTGGAACCGCACGCCCGGACGGCGTTACTTCGGCACGTTCATCGAGTACACCGCGCTGGTCGGCGCCGTCGGCTACGCCGGTGCCGCCGCGCAGCTCAAGGGCGCCGCCCTGGTGTGCATCGACGAGTTCGAGCTCGACGACCCGGGCGACACGATGATGATGACCCGGCTGCTCGGCGACCTGGCCGACGACGGCACCCGCATCGCCGCCACCTCGAACACGCCGCCCAACGCCCTCGGCGAGGGCCGGTTCGCCGCGGCGGACTTCCTCCGCGAGATCCAGGGGCTGAGCGACAAGTTCCTCACCCTGCGCATCGACGGGAACGACTACCGGCGTCGAGAGGTCGAGGCCCGGGCACACGTGGTCGACGACGTCGACGCGGCGGCGGCGTCCCTCGGCGGCACCGTGTCGCTCGACGACTTCGACGGCGTCGTCGCGCACCTCGCGACGGTCCACCCCAGCAAGTACGTCAAGCTCGTCGACGACCTCGACGCGGTGGGGCTGCGTGACGTCCACGTCCTCACCAGCCAGGTCGACGCGTTGCGACTCGTGGCCTTCGTCGACCGTCTCTACGACGCGCAGATCCGGGTCGTCGCGTCGGGCACGCCCCTCGACCAGGTCTTCTCGGACGAGATGTTGGCCGGCGGCTACCGCAAGAAGTACCTGCGGGCCGTCTCGCGCCTGGTGGCGCTCACCTCGCTCTGAGGACATCCCCACCCGGTACGGGGTGAGCCGAAACACGTTGTTTACCTGCGCCCGAATCGTGTTACATCGGGGAAACAATCCCGCACACGGCTGGAAACCTCGCCCCGCGACACTGGGGGCGCACCGGACGAGAGCGTTCGTCACCACAGCCCGCGAACCCGCGCGGTCGACCTCGACGTCGGTGCCTCCCTGGCTCAGAAACTCGAGAGGTGACCCACCCATGGACCAAGGCAACACCGCCTTCATGTTGATCTGTGCAGCACTCGTGCTGCTCATGACCCCCGGCCTGGCCTTCTTCTACGGCGGCCTCGTCAAGGCCAAGAGCGTCATCAGCATGATGATGCTGAGCTTTGGTGCGATGGGCCTCATCGGCGTCCTCTGGGTGCTCTTCGGCTACGCGATCGCCTTCGGCAACCCGACCTCCATCCCCGGTGGCAGCGAGAGCTTCGTGGGCGTCCAGGGCTTGTTCGGCCTCGACGTCGCGAACCTCGGCCTCGGTGCCGCCTTCGAGGACAGCCTCGACCCCACCGGCGCCTACCCGACGATCGCCTTCGCCGCGTTCCAGGCCACCTTCGCGATTATCACGGTCGCCCTCATCTCCGGTGCCATCGCCGACCGCGCCAAGTTCGGCGCGTGGATGATCTTCGCGGGCGTCTGGGCCACGGTCGTCTACTTCCCGGTCGCCAGCTGGGTCTTCAACTTCACCAAGGACGCCGACGGCAACACGGTCGGTGGCTGGATCGCCGCCATGGGCGTCATCGACTTCGCCGGCGGCACGGCCGTCCACATCAACGCCGGTGCCGCAGCCCTCGCCCTGGCGCTCGTCCTCGGCAAGCGCGTCGGCTTCGCCAAAGGTGCCGACAAGCCCCACAACCCGCCCTTCGTCCTGCTGGGTGCCGGTCTGCTCTGGTTCGGCTGGTTCGGCTTCAACGCGGGCTCCGAGCTCGCCGCCGACGGCGTCGCCGCCCTGGCGTTCCTCAACACCATCGCCGCTCCCGCCGCCGCCGTGCTCGGCTGGCTCGTCGTCGAGAAGCTGAAGGACGGCAAAGCCACCTCGGTCGGTGCCGCCTCGGGTGCCGTCGCCGGTCTCGTCGCCATCACCCCGGCCTGCGCCGCCCTCACCCCGGGGTGGGCCGTCGTCCTCGGCGTCGTCGCGGGTGCCGTCTGCGCCCTGGCCATCGACCTCAAGTTCAAGCTCGGCTTCGACGACTCCCTCGACGTCGTGGGCATCCACCTCGTCGGTGGCCTCATCGGGACGCTGTACCTCGGCATCTTCGCCAACGACACCGGCCTGATCTTCTCGCACACCTTCACGCAGCTCGGCATCCAGGCCCTCTCGGCCGTCGCCGTCATGCTCTACTCGTTCGTCCTGGCCTTCGTCATCGGCTTCGTGATCGAGAAGACGATCGGCTTCCGTGTCAAGAACGAGGACGAGGTGGCCGGCATCGACCTCGCCCTGCACGGCGAAGAGGGCTACGTCCTCGAGAACGGGCGCGCCTGACCCACCACGCCCGACGAACGGCCCCGGTCCTCTGGCCGGGGCCGTTCCACGTGCCGGCCCCGTGGACCGCGGCAGAGCGCAGGAGGCGCGGTGCGAGACCCCTCGCACCGCGCCTCCTGCGGTCACCGCGTCGTGCGACCGGGCCCTTCGCCCCTCCTGGTCGCCCTCAGACCAGGGAGAACCAGACCGTGGTCTCGCCCGGCACCTCGGTGACGCCGGCGAGCGTGTCCTGCAGCGGCTCGCTGGACGCGAGCACACGAGCGCCGGAGGGCAGGTCCACCGGGCCGCCGCCGAAGTTCGTCAGCGCGTGCCAGCCGTCGTGACGGGCGACGTGGACGACCTCGTCCGACGCGTCGTCGATCCAGGCGAGCTCCTCACCCCGCTGCAACTCACGACGGAGCGCCAGGGCGCGCCGGTAGATCGACAGCGTGGACTCGTCCTCGTCGTCCTGCACCGAGACGGCGAGGTCCTCGAACCACTCGGGCTGCGGCAGGTGCGGGGCGTGGTCGCCGAAACCCAGGGCGGGCTCGCTCGTGTCCCAGGGCAGCGGCACCCGGCTGCCGTCACGGCCCTTGCGCCGGTGGCCCGTGCGCGTCCAGACCGGGTCCTGCAACTGGTCGGGGCGCAGGTCGGCCACCTCGAACAGGCCGAGCTCCTCGCCTTGGTAGACGTAGGCCGAGCCCGGCAGGGCGAGCATCAGCAACGTCGCCGCACGAGCCCGTCGGAGTCCCGCGTCGGGGTTCAGGGTCGGGCGTCGTCCGTCGCTCAGCACGAAGGCGTCGAGGTCCTGCCCCTTCGGCAGGCCGTAGCGCGTGGCGTGACGGACGACGTCGTGGTTCGAGAGCACCCAGGTGCTCGTCGCCCCGCTCACCGCCGCCTGCTCGAGGGTCGACGCGATGATCGCGCGGTACTGGTCGGCGTCGAAGTCGGCCCGGGTGAGGGCGAAGCTGAAGGCCTGCCCGAGCTCGGTGGGGCGGGCGTAGAGCGGGACGCGCTCCGGCTGCACCCAGGCCTCGGCCACCGCGCTGCGGGGCGGGTCGTACTCGTCGAGGACACGGCGCCAGCCTTCGAAGATCGCGTGCACCTCGTCGCGGTCGTAGAGCGGGTCGCTGCCGTCGACCGGCAGGACCTCTCGTTCCGCGGCGTCGCGGAGAGGTTCGGTGAGGTCCTTCGCGAGCCCGTGGGCGACGTCGACCCGGAAGCCGTCGACGCCACGGTCCGACCAGAACCGCAACGTCCGCTCGAAGTCGGCGCGGACCTCGGGGTTGCTCCAGTCGAGGTCGGGCTGCTCGGGGGCGAAGAGGTGCAGGTACCACTGCTCGGGTGTGCCGTCGGGGCGCGTCAGACGGGTCCACGCGCCTCCGCCGAAGTTCGACACCCAAGTGGACGGAGGAGTGGCACCGCCGTCGCCGAGGCCGTCCCGGAAGACGTAACGGGCCCGGGCGGCGCTGCCGGGTTGGGACGCGACGGCCTCGCGGAACCACTCGTGGTCGCTCGAGGTGTGGTTGGGGACGATGTCGACGACGACTTTCAGCCCGGCCGCGTGGAGGGCGGCGACCATCTCGTCGAAGTCGTCGAGGGTGCCCAGGCGGGGGTCGGCGGCACGGTAGTCGGCGACGTCGTAGCCGCCGTCGGCGAGCGGGGACGGATAGAACGGGCTCAGCCAGACGGCGTCGACCCCGAGCCGCTGCAGGTACGGCACCCGTGAGGTCACGCCGGGCAGGTCGCCGATCCCGTCGCCGTTCGCATCGGCGAAGCTGCGCGGATACACCTGGTAGACGACGGCCTGGCGCCACCAGTCGGCGTCGGGGACGGTCGTCGGGTGGGTCGTGGGCGCACGGGAGGCGGGGGAGTCGGTCATGGGGTGAGGATGCCACGTCTCGGGAGCGAGCGACGTCGATGCCTCGACGGCGGCGCCGGGCCGGGGATCTCGGTCCGGGAACGACGAAAGGCCCTGCGGATGCAGGGCCTTTCGGTGATGGTCGTGGGCGATACCGGGCTCGAACCGATGACCTCTTCCGTGTGAAGGAAGCGCGCTACCAACTGCGCCAATCGCCCGTGTGGGACTCGACGATGCTAGTGCATCGCGGGGCTCGAACGCCATTCGGTCCGTCGGCGAGGCCCCCGTCGTGAGCTGCCCCACGACCGGTCAAGACACGAACTTCCCTCGATTTGGTTTCTGCCCCAGGGTGTGGGTATTGTTCTTTTGCACGCAGAAATGCAAAGCGAAATGCGGATGTGGCGCAGCGGTAGCGCATCACCTTGCCAAGGTGAGGGTCGCGAGTTCGAATCTCGTCATCCGCTCGAGTGTAATGCTCACCAGAGGGTGGTCCACCGACTGGTGGCCTCCCTCTGGGGGCTACTCGTATGGTGGAGTGGCCGAGAGGCGAGGCACCGGCCTGCAAAGCCGTTCACGCGGGTTCAAATCCCGTCTCCACCTCCATTCGATCCAGACCTAGGTCTAGAATCGATGTTGCAATTGAATAGTGCGGTTCGAGGGGTCACTCTCGCATCGTTGAGACATGAGCGATTGGCGCAGCGGTAGCGCGCTTCCCTGACACGGAAGAGGTCGCTGGTTCGATCCCAGTATCGCTCACACACAGAAAGCCCCGGCCTCGGCCGGGGCTTTCGTCATGTCAGGGCTCCCACGCTCACGTCCTGCCCAGAAGTCACGACGTGCCGCTCGCCCCGAGAGGTGAGCGGCACGTCATGACATCTCGCGGCTTCTCTCTAGGGGGTGCCGGTCCCGAGACCGATTCCGTTGCCGCGGCCGTTCCCCTTCCCGCTGGTGCCGGGCCCGCTGTTCCCGTTGCCGTTCCCGCTGTTGCCGGGCCCGCTGTTCCCACCCGGGACGTCGACACCCGGGACCTCGACCGTCGGGGGCGTCACGGGGTCGACCGTGGGCTGCGTCGTCGGCTCGACCGGCGCCTCCTCGGACGGGCTGACCTCGTCCGAGGGCGTCGGATCCGCCGGTGACTCGTCGGTGGAGTCCTCCGACGGCGACGACGACTCGTCGTCCGACGACTCGGAGGGCGTCGTCGACGGTTCCGTGTCGACACTCGGGCTCGCGCTCTCGGTCGGACCGACGACGTCGCCGTCGCGCGTGGCGGCCCAGCCGATGCCCACCGCCAGCAACGCGGCGACGACGACCGCCGCCAGCACGAGGGGCCAGCGCCGGCGCTTCCGAGTTCCGTCGTCGGGCTCGACGTCGGCGACGAGGTCCGCGGCATCCGCCCCGGACGCCGCCCCGGCTCCGAGCACCTGCGTGCGAGCGTCGTCCCGGGGCAGGACGCGAGTGGGCGTGTCACCGCCGGGCAGGGCGGCCGTCGGCACGTCGGGAGCGGCCATGACCCGCGTGACGGCATCGGTCGACCCGGCACCCTCGACGGCCAACGTGCGGGCGGCCCGTGCCACCTCGGCGGCGGCGGGACGGTCCTCCGGTGCGCGCGAGGTCATGCGCGTCAGCAGCTCCGCCCACCCCGAACCGATCGAGGCCGGGATCTCGGGGTCGCGGGTCAGACGGGCCATGACCGACTCGACGACCGAACCCGTGAAGACGCGCTGCCCGGTCAGTGCCTCGACCAGGACCAGTCCGAGTGAGTAGACGTCGGACGCGGGGGCCGGCGGTCGCCCCTCGGCCTGCTCCGGGCTGACGAAGGCGGCGGTGCCCATCAGGGCGCCCGTGGCCGGCACCCGCGTCGAGTCGATCAGGGAGGCGATGCCGAAGTCTGCGAGCTTGGCCCGGCGGGGGTCGCCCTCGGGGTGCGGCGCCGCGAGCAGGATGTTCGCGGGCTTGACGTCCCGATGGACGACGCCGGCGCGGTGGACCGCCGCCAGGCCGTCCGCGCCGTCGCCGAGCAGCGCCGCGGCCTCGGCGTGCGACAGCGGCCCGGCGGCGCGCACGGTCTGCAGGGCCGGGCCGGCGACGTACTCCAGCACGAGGTAGGCGTCGGCGTCGTGGCCGTCGCCCTCGACGCGGGCGTCGTAGAGCGTCACGAGTCCCGGGTGGTTCAGAGAGGCGAGGAGGCGCACCTCGCTGACCTGTCGGCTGAGGTCGTGCACGTCGTGCCCGTCCGACGAGAAGAGCTTGACGGCGACGTCCCGGCCGAGCTCGAGGTCGTTCGCCCGGTAGACGGCCCCCATGCCTCCGCGCCCGACGATCGCGTCGAGACGGTGGCGACCGCCGACGGTCGTGCCGAGGCGGGGGTCGGCCTGCTCGCGCGGGCTCATGCGCCGGCTCCCGTCGAGGCGTCGGGGAGCGTCGGAGCGGTGCCGCCACCCGACCCGCGACTCTTCGCGAGACGTGAGGCGACCGCGTCGAGCACGGTCTCCGCCACGGTGGCCTTCGATCCCTCGGCCTCGGACACCACGTCACCGTCGGCGTCGATCACGACGACAGCCGTGTCGTCGCTGCCGAAACCGGTCGTCCACCCCACGGAGTTGAGCACGAGGAGGTCCGCCCCCTTCCGTCGCTGCTTGGCGCGCCCGAGCGACAGCAGTTCGTCGCGGTCGGCCGCCGTCTCGGCCGCGAAGCCGACGACCACCTGCCCCACGGGACGACGGACGACGAGTCCGGCCAGGACGTCCGGGGTCCGGACGAGGCGGACGACCAGTTCGTCGCCCGAGTCGTCCTTGCGGATCTTGCCGTCCGCCACCGAGAGGGGCCGGTAGTCGGCGACCGCGGCCGCCATGATGACGACGTCCGCCGCGGGGGCGTGCTCGGCCATCGCGGCCTCGAGCTCGAGCGCGGTGCCGACCTCGACGAGGTCGACCCCGGCGTCGGTGTCGAGCGTCTGCCGCACGGCTCCGTCGAGCGCGGCGGCCACCACGGTGACGCGGGCCCCGCGTCGGGCCGCGCCGAGGGCGAGCGCCGCTCCCTGGGTGCCGCTCGACCGGTTGCCGACGAACCGGACCGGATCGAGGGGCTCGCGGGTGCCACCGGCCGAGACGACCAGCCGCAGGCCGTCCAGGTCGCCGACCCGCGCCTCCTGAGCCCGCGCGTCCTCGTGCCGGGCACGGGGGACGGAGGCGCGAGAGGCGTCGAGGCCGGCCGGGCCGGTCACGCGGGCGAGGGCCGCGGCGACGATCTCGTCGGGCTCGCTGAGCCGGCCGGGCCCCACGTCGCCCCCGGTCAGCGGCCCGTCGTCGGGCCCGACGACGGTGACCCCGCGCGACCTCAGCAGGTCGACGTTCGCGACCGTGGCCGGGTTCAGCCACATCTCGGTGTGCATGGCGGGTGCGACGACGAGCGGTGCGGTGCTCGCGAGGATGGTCGTGCCGAGGA
This sequence comes from Frigoribacterium sp. RIT-PI-h, assembly GCF_001297205.1. Taxonomy (NCBI): domain Bacteria; kingdom Bacillati; phylum Actinomycetota; class Actinomycetes; order Micrococcales; family Microbacteriaceae; genus Frigoribacterium; species Frigoribacterium sp. RIT-PI-h. The sequence goes on from NZ_LHOZ01000065.1 coordinate 62,000, forward strand.
GGGCGTCGGACCGCCCGTGCGCGATCTTCGCCAGGGTGTGCGCGGTCGCCGGCGCCACGCCGATCAGGTCGGCCCGTTGCCCCAGGGCCACGTGCCGCACCTCGGCGACGTCGTCGAAGACGGACGTGTGCACGGGGTTGCGGCTCGTGGCCTCCCAGGTCGGCGCCCCGACGAAGCGCAGTGCGGCCTCGGTCGGGGCGACGTGCACGTCGTGTCCACGAAGCACGAGGCCGCGGACGACCCCGACGGCCTTGTACGCCGCGATGCCGCCCGAGACGCCGACGACGACGGACAGGCGACGCGGGGCGTCGGCGGGGGAGGAGCGGGGGTGGTCGTGCGTCACGGTGGGCCTCGTCGATCGATGCGTCGGTCGGCCGACCCGGTGCCGGGTCGGTAGCGTTGCCCCCCACGATGCCGCATCCCGCGGCCGAGCGTCGGCCCCGACCCGACGAGCCCCCACCGTGAGGACCCCATGTGCACCGTCGTCGTCGCCGTCCAGCCGGGCGCGCCCTGGCCCGTCGTCTTCCTGGGACTCCGTGACGAGTCGCCCGACCGCCCCTGGGACGAGCCGGGCCCCTGGTGGCCCGACCTCGGCGAGCGGGTGTCCGGGGTGCACGACCGCGAGGCGGGCGGCGCGTGGTTGGCGACCGCCCGGGGGCCGAGTCGCGCGAGCGTCGTGCTGAACCGTCACGAGGCGCCCGTACCGCCGCCCGGCGGATGGACCACCCGCGGTGCCCTGCCTCTGAGGGCGGCCGCCGACGGCGTCCTGCCCGACGGGCCGCAGACGACCCGCACCTTCAACCTGCTCACCGCGGACGCAGGAGGCGCGGTGCACTCCGTATGGGACGGTGCCGCCACCGAGACGGCCCGCCTCGCCCCCGGCGTGCACCTGCTGACGCACGCCGCCCCCGACGACCGGTCCGTGCCCCGTGTCGACCGCTGGCTGCCTCGATTCCGCGACGTCGCGCCTCCGACCGGTCCGCTGCCGACGGCGGCCGAGGGCGAGGGCAGCTGGACGCCGTGGCTCGACCTGCTGCGCGAGAGCAGCGCCCTGCCGACGGGCGACGACGACGCGCTCGTGCGGGCCGACCTCGTCGACGGGCACCTCTTCCACTCGCTGTCGCTCAGCACCGTCGCCGTCTCGGCCGACGACGTGGCCCACCGGCACGTGCGTCTCGACGGCGCCCCTTCGGTCGCGGAGGCGATCGCCCGGCGCTGACGGGCGCGTGGCGACGCCGGACCGGGGCCGTCACGTCACGCGAAGTCATCGGGAATCACGCCCGCCCCCGCGGCGTTAGTGTCGGGAGGCTCGTCCGACCCCCGAGCCGCAGCAAAGGAACCCTCGTGAAGATCCCCGCCGTCCGCACCGTCCGTCGCCTCGCCTCCGTCGGCGTCATCGCCGCCGCCGCCGTGGCCCTGGCCGCCTGCGCGCCCGCCTCCACCGACGGGGTCGTCCAGTCCACCGGCAGCGCGACCGCCGACACGAGCGCGGCGAAGAGCCTGTCCGACATCCAGGCGGCCGGCGAGATCGTCATCGGCACCGAGGGCACCTACCAGCCCTTCACCTACCACGAGGGCGGGGCCGGCGCGCTGACCGGCTACGACGTCGACGTCGCCACGGCCGTCGCCGAGAAGCTCGGCGTCACGCCGACCTTCGAAGAGACGCAGTTCGACGCCCTGCTCGCCGGGCTCACCGCCGGCCGCTTCGACCTCGTCGCGAACCAGATCTCGATCACGGACGAGCGCGAGGCGACGTACGACTTCTCGACGCCCTACACGGTCAGCCGCGGTGTCGTGATCACGCCCGCCGACAACACCGACATCACCTCGCTCGCCGACCTGGCGGGCAAGACGACGGCCCAGTCGCAGTCGAGCAACTTCTACACGATCGCCAAGGACGCGGGCGCCGACGTGCAGGTCGTCGAGGGCTGGGCCCAGTCGGTCGCACTCCTCGAGCAGGGCCGCATCGACGCGACGGTCAACGACGAGCTGACCTTCCTCGACTACGTCAAGACCAACCCGGACCAGGCCGCCGGCATCAAGATCGCGGCGACCACCGACGACGTGTCGCGCTCGGCCCTGGTCACCACCAAGGGCAGCGACGACCTCGTGACGGCGATCGACGACGCCCTCGCCGAGCTGAAGGCCGACGGCACGCTGGCGACCATCAGCGAGAAGTACTTCGGCCAGGACGTCAGCGAGTAGGCGTGCAGTCCTCCCTCGACCTCTTCCTGCGGTCGCTCTGGCCGATCGTGTCGGGGGCGCTCGTGGCGTCGATCCCGCTCGCCTTCGCCTCGATGGCGATCGGCCTGGTCATCGCCGTCGTCATCGCGCTCATGCGCCTGTCGGGCAAGGCCGTGCTCGCGGGCATCGCCCGGGTGTACATCTCGATCATCCGGGGCACGCCCCTGCTGGTGCAGCTGTTCGTCGTCTTCTACGGCCTGCCGTCGATCGGCGTGAGACTCGATCCCTGGCCGAGCGCGATCATCGCGTTCTCGCTGAACGTCGGCGGGTACGCCGCCGAGGTCATCCGGGCCGCGATCCTCTCGGTGCCCCAGGGGCAATGGGAGGCCGCCCACACGATCGGCATGTCGCGGGGGCTCGCCCTGCGGCGGGTCAGCCTGCCGCAGGCGGCCCGCGTCTCGGTGCCGCCGCTGTCGAACACCTTCATCAGCCTGGTCAAGGACACCTCGTTGGCGAGCGTCATCCTCGTCGTCGAGCTCTTCCGTCAGGCGCAGCAGATCGCGACGGTCTCGAACCAGTTCCTGCTCATCTACCTCGAGGCCGCCCTGGTCTACTGGGTGATCTGCCTGATCCTGTCGTTCGGGCAAGACGCCCTCGAGAGGAGATTGGACCGCCACGTTGCCCGCTGACGTCACCCCGCCCCGGCCCTCCGGCGCGACCGGCGCCCCCGTGCTGACCGTCCGCGGCCTGCACAAGGCGTTCGGCGCGAACGAGGTGCTGCGCGGCATCGACCTCGAGGTGCGGCGTGGACGCGTCGTCGCGATCATCGGCCCCTCGGGGTCGGGCAAGACGACCGTGCTGCGGTCGCTCAACAGCCTCGAGGTGCCCGACGGGGGAGTCGTCACGCTCTCCGACGGTCGGTCGATCGACTTCGGGGCCAAGGTCGGCAAGCGCGACCTGCTCGCCCTGCGCGACCGGTCGTCGATGGTCTTCCAGCACTTCAACCTGTTCCCGCACCTCACGGTGCTGCAGAACGTCGTCGAGGGCCCGGTGCGCGTCCAGGGACGCGATCCGAAGGAGGCGCGGGCCGAGGCCGAGGCGCTCCTCGCGCGGGTGGGCCTCGCCGAGAAGGCCGACGCCTACCCGTCCGAGCTCTCGGGCGGCCAGCAGCAGCGCGTCGGCATCGTGCGAGCACTCGCGCTGCGGCCCGAACTGCTGCTCTTCGACGAGCCGACCTCGGCCCTCGACCCCGAACTGGTCGGTGACGTGCTCACCGTCGTGAAAGAACTCGCCGACGAGGGCTGGACGATGATCGTCGTCACCCACGAGCTCGAGTTCGCCCGCCGGGTGGCCGACGAGCTGATCTTCATGGACGCCGGTGTCGTCGTCGAGCGGGGACGTCCTGCCGACGTGCTGTCCCGCCCGCGCGAGGCGCGCACGCAGCAGTTCCTGCGGCGGGTGCTCAAACCGCTCGACGACTGACGGGCGTCCGCTCGCGAGTCGACCCGCGCCTCCTCGTCCACCGGACCAGGAGGCGCGGGTCGTCTCTCCGGCGTGCGATCAGCCGAACAGGCGGTGCGACGCGATGCGCGCGCCCTCGCCGAGCGAGGCCAGCTTGGCCACGGCGATCTGCGGGTGGATGCGACCACCCAGGCCGCAGTCGGTCGACGCGACGACGTTCTCGGGGCCGACCAGCGACGCGAACCGTTCGATGCGGTCCGCCACGAGCTCGGGGTGCTCGACCACGTTCGTGGCGTGGCTGACGACGCCCGGCACGATCTTCTTGCCCGCGGGCAGCTCGACGTCGCGCCAGAGCTTCCACTCGTGGTCGTGGCGGACGTTGGCCGCCTCGAACGAGTACGAGCCCGCGTCGATCTCGAGCATGAGGTCGACGATGTGGCGGAACTCGACGTCGGTCGTGTGCGGGCCGTGCCACGAGCCCCAACAGAGGTGGAACCGCACCTGCTCGGGCGGCAGGCCGCGGAGGGCGTGGTTGAGCGCCTCGACCCGGATGCGCGTGAAGGCACGGTAGTCCTCGACGCTCGGCTCGGGGTTGATCTGGTCCCAGTTCTCGGCGATCGAGGGGTCGTCGATCTGCACGGTCAGGCCGGCCTCGACGATCGCGGTGTACTCCTCGCGCAGCACCTCGGCCCAGGCCCAGATGTGCTCCTCCTCGGTGGCGTAGAAGTCGTTCGCGATGCGGGCTCCGCTGCCCGGTGACAGCGAGGTGACGAAGCCCGAGGGCGAACCGCTCGCCTCGAGGCCGGCCTTCAGGTTGGTGATGTCCGAGGCGATGGCGGCCTGGCCGACGTACGCCAACGGGCCCGTCGTGCTCGGGAACGGCGTGGCGCCCGAGCCCGTGCCGATGCCCGAGGTCGGGTCGGTGTACGCGTCGTGGAACGTCTGCCAGTCGCGGCGGTCGGGGAACGACGTCAGCCGCACGTCGCCGGGGGAGGACCGCACGGCCGGCTGGCTGAAGATGTCCGACCCGGTCAGCGAGAGCCCGCTCACGCGTTGGAACGAGTACGACCACCAGGCGCCGTAGTCGACGGCGCTCGTCATCGCCTTGCCGTACTCGCCGTCGCCGACGATCGTGATGCCGAGATCGTCCTGGCGCCGGACGAGATCGACGACGGCGTCGGTCAGCAGGGCATCGAACTCGGGGGTGCGTTCGAGGGTGAAGCCGTCCTCGCCGAGGGCGCGCGCGTCGTTCGCGGCGATCAACTCGGGCGTGCGCGGCAGGCTTCCCGCGTGGGTGGTCTCGATGCGGCCGGGGGTGGTCGTCATGGGGTGCTCCGTTCGTCGCCACCACTCTGGCCCTCGACCCCCGCCGGGGGCGACGTGCGCGACACGGGGCGTCACAGCCGCCGGCTCGGGAACACCGGGCGGTCGGGAACACCGGGCGGTCGGCCACCGTTGCGTCCTGTGTCGGCCGACGCCGGCCCCTTCGGGGTGCCTCGCTACGATCGACGGGAAGGGACATCGTGACCACCACCTCCTCCGCACCATCCACCGCCCGTCCGGGGCTGTCCGACGACGACGCCCGCCGTCTGCGCGCCGACTTCCCGCTGCTGCGGCAGGACGTCAACGGCGAGCCGCTCGCCTACCTCGACTCGGGGGCGACCGCACAGCGACCGACCGCCGTGCTCGACGCCGAGCGCCGCTTCCTCGAGACGACCAACTCGGCCGTTCACCGGGGCGCGCACACGCTCGCCGCCCTGTCGACCGAGGCCTACGAAGAGGCGCGCGAGACGGTCGCCCGCTTCGTCGGTGCCGACGTCGACGAGATCGTCTGGACCTCCAACGCGACCGACGCGCTCAACCTCGTGGCGTACGGCGTCGCGAACGCCACGCACGGCCGGGGCGGTGAGACCGCGCGACGCTTCGCCCTCGCGCCCGGTGACGAGATCGTCGTCACCGAGGCCGAGCACCACGCGAACCTCGTCCCGTGGCAGGAACTCGCCGCGACGACGGGCGCCACGCTGCGGTTCGTGCCCGTCCGGGACGACGGCACCTGGACGGTCGCCGACGCGGCGTCCGTGATCGGACCCCGCACGCGCCTCCTCGCCTTCGCCCACGTCTCGAACGTCACCGGCTTCGTCGCGCCCGTCGCCGAACTCGTGGCGCTGGCGCACGCCGTCGGTGCCCTCGTCGTCCTCGACGCCTGCCAGTCGGCGCCGCACCGTCCCGTCGACCTGCACGGCCTCGACGTCGACTTCGCCGCCTTCTCGGGTCACAAGATGCTGGGGCCCACGGGCATCGGCGTGCTCTACGGTCGGGCCGAGCTGTTGAACGCCCTGCCGCCGTTCCGCACCGGCGGCTCGATGATCACGACGGTCACGATGGAGGGCGCGGACTACCTCCGCGCCCCGCAGCGCTTCGAGGCCGGCACGCAGCCCGTGTCGCAGGCCGTGGCCCTCGCCGAGGCCGTGCGCTACCTCGACGCCGTCGGCATGGACCGCGTGCGCGAGCACGAAGAGGCCCTCGCCGACCTGCTCGTCCGCGGTCTCGACGCGATCGACGGCGTCACCGTCGTGGGACCGCCGGCCGGGGTGCCCCGGTCGGGACTCGCCAGCTTCGTCGTCGACGGGGTGCACGCCCACGACGTCGGCCAGTTCCTCGACGCCCGGGGCATCGCCGTGCGCGTCGGCCACCACTGCGCCCAACCGCTGCACCGGCGTCTCGGGGTGACGGCCACGACGCGGGCCAGCACCTACCTGTACTCGTCGAGCGACGAGGTCGACCGGTTGGTCGCCGGTGTCGCCGAGGTCCGCGACTACTTCGGCGTCGCGAGCCACACGGCCTCCGACGAGAAGGCCGAGGAGGCGCGGTGAGCGCCGCCCTCGACGGCCTGTACCAGCAGGTCATCCTCGATCACGCCAAGGCTCGGCACGGCGACGGCGAGCTGCCCGGGGCCGACGCGCAGCACCACGAACGGAACCCGACCTGCGGTGACGAGATCACCGTCCGCGTCACCCTCGAGCCCGGCACCGACCGCATCGCCGACCTGCGCTGGCAGGGCGCGGGCTGCAGCATCTCGATGGCCTCGGCCTCGGTGCTGGCGCAGCTGGCCCCGGGTCGCACGCTGGCCGAGCTCGACGCGCTCGTCGCGGAGTTCCGCGAGATGATGCGGTCCCGGGGCGCCGGTGAGCCCGACGACGAGGTCCTCGGCGACGCCGTCGTGTTCCACGGGGTCTCGAAGTTCGTCATGAGGGTGAAGTGCGGCATGCTCGCCTGGGTCGCGGCCGAGGCCTGTTCGACCGAGCTGCGCGCCGCCTGACCCGTCCGCGGCCGCGCCGTCCGTCGGGGTGGCCCCGGCCGGGCGGCGCTTCGCCGACGGCTAAAGTGGTCACCGCCCCTCGACGATAGGAACCACCGCCGTGTCCGACCAGACCGACCTCGACCCGACCGCCTCCCCAGCCCCGTCCGGCCTCTCGGCCGTCGAGGCCACCGAGACGACGACCGGCTTCGACCTGTTCACCGACAAGGCGGTCGTGGCCGTCCGCGTGGCCGGCGAGCTGCGCGACCTGGCGACCGAGCTGCAGCCGGGCGACGTCGCCGAGCCGGTCACGATCGACTCGCCCGACGGCCTGGCGATCCTGCGGCACTCGGCGGCGCACGTCATGGCCCAGGCCGTGCAGCAGATCAACCCCGAGGCGAAGCTCGGCATCGGGCCGCCCGTCACCGACGGCTTCTACTACGACTTCGACGTGGCCGAGCCCTTCACCCCCGACGACCTCAAAGCGATCGAGAAGGGCATGGAGCGCATCATCCGCCAGGGCCAGCGCTTCCGTCGCCGCGTCGTCAGCGACGACGAGGCCCGTGAACTGCTCGCCCACGAGCCGTTCAAGCTCGAGCTGATCGGGCTCAAGGGCGGGTCGGCCGACGAGCTCGGCGCCGACGGGGAGTCGGTCGAGGTCGGCGGGGCCGAACTCACGATCTACGACAACCTCGACCCGAAGACCGGCGACGTCGTGTGGTTCGACCTCTGCCGCGGTCCCCACGTGCCCAGCACGCGCCTCCTCGGCAACGCCACGAAGCTGATGCGCGTCGCGGCCGCCTACTGGCGCGGGTCCGAGAAGAACCCCCAACTGCAGCGGATCTACGGCACGGCCTGGCCCACCAAGGACGACCTGCGCGCCTACCAGGCCCGGCTCGAGGAAGCCGCCAAGCGCGACCACCGCAAGCTCGGCGCCGAGCTCGACCTCTTCTCGTTCCCCGACGAGATCGGCTCGGGCCTCGCGATCTTCCACCCCAAGGGCGGCATCATCCGTCGCCAGATGGAGGACTACTCGCGCGAGCGCCACGAGAAGGCCGGCTACGAGTTCGTCTACACCCCGCACATCACCAAGGCCGCCCTGTTCGAGACCTCGGGCCACCTGGGTTGGTACAAGGACGGCATGTTCCCGGCGATGCATCTCGACGAGGCTCGCAACGACGAGGGCGAGATCACCCGTCAGGGCGCGGACTACTACCTCAAGCCGATGAACTGCCCGATGCACATCCTGGCGTACCGCTCGTCGGCCAAGTCGTACCGCGACCTGCCGCAGCGCCTGTTCGAGTTCGGGACGGTGTACCGCAACGAGAAGTCGGGCGTCATCCACGGCCTCACCCGCGTGCGCGGCATGACCCAGGACGACGCGCACATCTTCACCACCCGGGACGACATGGCGGCCGAGCTCAAGGGCACGCTCGACTTCGTCCTCAGCCTGCTGCGCGACTACGGCCTCGACGACTTCTACCTCGAGCTCTCCACGAAGGACCCCGAGAAGTACGTGGGCGACGACGCCACCTGGGACGAGGCGACGGCGACCCTGCGACAGGTCGCGGAAGAGACCGGCCTCGAACTCGTGCCCGACCCGGCCGGGGCGGCGTTCTACGGGCCGAAGATCTCGGTCCAGGCGCGCGACGCGATCGGGCGCACCTGGCAGATGTCGACGGTCCAGCTCGACTTCAACCTGCCCGAGCGCTTCGACCTCGAGTACACGGCGGCCGACGGGTCGCGTCAGCGACCGGTGATGATCCACCGTGCGCTGTTCGGCTCGATCGAGCGCTTCTTCGGCGTGCTCACCGAGCACTACGCGGGTGCGTTCCCGGTCTGGCTGGCACCCGTCCAGGTCGTGGCGATCCCCGTCGCCGACGAGTACGGCGACTACCTCGACGAGGTCGTGGCACGCCTCCGCGAGGTCGGCGTCCGGGCCCAGGTCGACCACAGCGACGACCGCATGCCGAAGAAGATCCGCACGCACACCAAGGCCAAGGTGCCGTTCCAGCTGATCGCCGGCGAGGACGACCGTGCGGCCGGTGCCGTGAGCTTCCGCTACCGCGACGGCTCGCAGGAGAACGGCGTGCCGCTCGACGAGGCGATCGCGAAGATCGTCGCGGCCATCGAGACCAAGGCACAGGTCTGAACGTGGGCGCCGACGGGACCACGGCCGAGTCCTCCTCCGACTTCGCCGCGGTCCCGGACGCCTTCCAGCGACTCTGGACGCCCCACCGCGCCGTCTACGTCGAGGCGGGCCAGGACGCCCACGACGACTCCTGCCCGTTCTGCCGTGCGCCGTCGAGGTCCGACGACGAGGCCCTCATCGTGGCGCGGGGCGAACACGCCTACGTGTTGCTCAACCTGTACCCCTACAACCCCGGCCACCTGTTGGTCTGCCCGTACCGGCACGTCTCGACCTACGATCTCGCGACCACCGACGAGGTGGCCGAGATCGCGTCGCTGACCCAGACCGCCATGCGGGTCCTCACCCTGGTGTCGCACGCGCAGGGTTTCAACATCGGCATGAACCAGGGACAGGTCGGCGGAGCCGGCATCGCCGCCCACCTGCACCAGCACGTGGTGCCACGCTACGGCGGCGACTCGAACTTCTTCCCGATCATCGCGCAGACGAAGGCCGTCACGCAGTTGCTCGGCGACGTCCGCGTCGCGGTCGCCGAGGCCTGGCCGACCGGAGGCGCCGGTCCTGTCCCGGCGGCGTCACCCGTCCGCTGATCGGGCCTAAGATGGGGGCCATCATGAGCGACACGACCCCTGCCTCCAGCCAGTCCTCCACCACCGGTTCCAGCCGCGTCAAGCGCGGCCTCGCCGAGATGCTCAAGGGCGGCGTCATCATGGACGTCGTCAACGTCGAGCAGGCGAAGATCGCCGAAGACGCCGGGGCCGTCGCCGTCATGGCCCTCGAGCGCGTCCCCGCCGACATCCGCTCGCAGGGTGGGGTCGCCCGCATGAGCGACCCCGACATGATCGACGAGATCGTCGCCGCCGTGTCGATCCCCGTCATGGCCAAGGCCCGCATCGGCCACTTCGTCGAGGCGCAGATCCTGCAGACGCTCGGCGTCGACTACATCGACGAGTCCGAGGTCCTCAGCCCGGCCGACTACGTCAACCACATCGACAAGTGGAACTTCACCGTCCCGTTCGTCTGCGGGGCCACCAACCTGGGCGAGGCGCTGCGCCGCATCACCGAGGGCGCGGCCATGATCCGTTCCAAGGGCGAGGCCGGCACGGGTGACGTGTCCGAGGCCACCAAGCACATCCGCACGATCTCGAAAGAGATCGCCCAGCTGCAGGGCCTCAAGGCCGACGAGCTCTACGTCGCCGCGAAAGAGCTGCAGGCGCCCTTCGAGCTCGTGAGGGAGATCGCCGAGACCGGCAAGCTGCCCGTCGTCCTCTTCACCGCCGGGGGAGTCGCCACGCCTGCGGACGCGGCGCTCATGATGCAGCTCGGTGCCGACGGCGTCTTCGTCGGTTCGGGCATCTTCAAGTCGGGCAACCCGGCCGATCGCGCCAAGGCCATCGTCAAGGCCACGACCTTCTTCGACGACCCCCAGGTCGTGGCCGACGCCTCACGCGGTCTCGGCGAGGCCATGGTGGGCATCAACGTGCCCGACCTCCCCGCGCCCCACCGCCTCGCCGAGCGCGGCTGGTGACCCCCGGGGTCGATCGTCGGTGACCACCGAACCAACACCTCGCGTCGGGGTCCTGGCCCTGCAGGGCGACTTCCGTGAGCACCTGACCGTCCTCACCTCGTTGGGGGCCGAGACCGTCCCCGTCCGCCGTGCGTCCGAACTCGACGACATCGACGGCCTGGTCATCCCAGGTGGCGAGTCCAGTGTCATGGACAAGCTGTCGCGCATGTTCGACCTCGACGAAACCCTCCGACGAGCCATCGGGTCAGGGTTACCTGTCTACGGCACGTGTGCCGGGCTCATCATGCTCGCCGACCGCATCGTCGACGGCATCCCGGGGCAGCGGAGCCTCGGCGGCCTGGACGTCTCGGTGCGGCGCAACGCCTTCGGCTCGCAGACCGAATCGTTCGAGACCGACGTCGACGTCCCCGTGCTCGACGGTCCGCCGGTGCACGCGGTGTTCATCCGGGCCCCGGTGGTCGACGAGGTCGGGCCGGCCGCGACGGCCATCGGCGTCCTCGAGGACGGCCGGGTCGTCGCCGTCGAGCAGGGCCCTCTGATGGGCACCTCGTTCCACCCCGAGGTCACCGACGACCTCCGGTTCCACGCGCGGTTCCTCGACAAGGCCCGTGCGCGGGCGTCGCGGTAGACTCGTCGCGATCCACGTCAGCATCTGAAGGAGCACCGTGTCCGGGCATTCCAAGTGGGCAACGACCAAGCACAAGAAGGCCGTCATCGACAGCCGCCGTGCCAAGTCGTTCGCCAAGCTCATCAAGAACATCGAGGTCGCGGCCAAGCAGGGCGGTGCCGACATGTCCGGCAACCCCACGCTGGTCGACGCCGTCCAGAAGGCCAAGAAGACCTCGGTCCCCAACGACAACATCGACCGCGCCATCAAGCGCGGCGCCGGTCTCAGCGGCGAGAGCGTCGACTACCAGACCATCATGTACGAGGGCTACGGCCCGAACGGCGTCGCCCTGTTGATCGAGTGCCTCACCGACAACAAGAACCGCGCGGCCGCCAACGTCCGCACCGTGATGTCCCGCAACGCTGGCACCATGGCCGACCCCGGCAGCGTGGCCTACAACTTCAGCCGCAAGGGCGTCATCGCCGTCATGAAGACTGGCGACCTCACCGAGGACGACGTCCTCACGGCCGTCCTCGACGCCGGGGCCGAAGAGGTCACCGACCGCGGTGAGGGCTTCGAGATCGTGACCGAGGCCTCCGACCTCGTCCCGGCCCGCTCGGCCCTGCAGGACGCCGGCATCGACTACGACTCGGCCGACATCGAATTCGTCCCCGGGCTCAAGATCGAGGTCGACCTCGAGACGGCCCGCAAGGTCTTCCGGCTCATCGATGCCCTCGACGACGACGACGACGTGCAGAACGTCTACGCGAACCACGACGTCCCCGCCGACGTGCAGGCCGCGCTCGACGACGAAGAATAGGTCGCCGCGGTGACGCTCCGGGTGCTCGGCATCGACCCCGGGCTCACCCGGTGCGGGGTGGGGGTCGTCGAGGTCGACGCCCAGCGACGCGCGACCCTCGTCGACGTGCAGGTCATCCGCACGGCCCCCGACCTCGCCCTCGAACTGCGTCTCCTCGCCCTCGGTCGTGGTCTCGACGCACTCATCGACGAACACCGACCGGACGCCGTGGCGATCGAGCGGGTCTTCGCCCAGCAGAACGTCCGCAGCGTCATGGGCGTCGCGCAGGTCAGCGGTCTCGCCCTTCGTGCCGCGGCCGAGCGCGACATCCCCGTCACGCTGCACACACCGTCCGAGGTCAAGGCGGCCGTGACCGGGTACGGGTCGGCCGACAAGAAGCAGGTCGGCACGATGGTCGCCCGGTTGCTCGGGCTCGCCGAGGCGCCCCGACCGGCGGACGCCGCAGACGCCCTGGCCCTGGCCATCTGCCATGCCTGGCGGGGCGCGCCCGTCGCGGCCCGCGCCTCCTCGGGGTCGCTCACACCGGCCCAGCGAGCGTGGCGCGACGCCGAGAAGTCGGTGCGCACTCCTAGGCTGGGGGCATGATCTCGAGTGTCCGCGGTACCGTCCTGTCCGCGTCCGGCACGTCGGTCGTGGTCGAGGTCGGCGGGGTGGGCCTCCGGGTGTCGGTCACGCCACACCTCGCGTTGACGGTTCGCGTCGGAGAACAGGCGCTCGTGCACACGGCGTTGATAGTCCGCGAGGACGACCTCTCGCTCTTCGGGTTCGCCGAGCGTGAAGAACTCGAGGTCTTCGACCTGCTGCGCAGCGTCACCGGAGTCGGGCCGAAGTCGGCCCAGGGCGTCCTGTCGACTCTCACGCCCCATCAGGTCGCCACCGCCGTGGCGGACGACGACGACGCAGCCTTCCGCCGCGTCTCGGGCATCGGCCCCAAGACGGCCAAACTGATCGTCCTGTCGTTGGCCGGCAAGCTCGACGTGGCACCGAGTGCACCGACCGTCACGGCCGCGTCCACGACCGCCGCCGACGTGCTCGTCGCATTGGTCGGGCTCGGCTGGTCCGAGCGCGAGGCCCAGGCCGCCATCGACGCCGTCGTGGCCGACCGGGGTGATGCCGTCGCGGTCGCCGTGCCGCAGCTGCTGCGTGCGTCGCTCGGCCACCTGGGTCCGCAGAAATCCGCCGGGGCCCGCTCGTGAGCGACGACGACCTGACCCGCCCCACGCTCGAATCCGAGGCCGAGTTGGCCTTCGAGGGGGCGCTGCGGCCCACCTCGCTCGGCGAGTTCGTCGGCCAGACCAAGGTGCGGGGCCAGCTCGAGCTGCTGCTCAAGGCTGCGACGATGCAGGGCCGCACCCCCGACCACATCCTCCTCGCGGGGCCGCCCGGGCTCGGCAAGACGACCCTGGCCATGATCGTGGCCCACGAGGGGTCACGGCCGTTGCGCATGTCGTCGGGTCCGGCGATCCAGCACGCGGGCGACCTGGCCGCCGTCCTCTCCGCACTCGTGCCGGGCGAGGTGCTCTTCATCGACGAGATCCACCGCATGGCGCGGCCGGCCGAAGAGATGCTGTACCTCGCGATGGAGGACTACCGCATCGACATCATGGTGGGCAAGGGAGCGGGCGCGACCAGCATCCCGCTCGAGCTGTCGCCCTTCACGCTCGTCGGCGCGACCACCCGCAGCGGACTGCTGCCGAACCCCCTGCGCGACCGATTCGGCTTCACGGCGCACCTCGAGTTCTACGACGAGGCCGAACTGACCGAGGTCCTCCGTCGGGCGGCTTCGCTGCTCGACATCGTCATCGACAGTGCCGCCCTGGCCGAGATCGCCGGCCGCTGCCGCGGCACGCCCCGCATCGCGAACCGCCTGCTCCGGCGCGTGCGCGATTACGCGCTCGTCCACGGGCGGGACGCCGACCTGACGACCGTGCGCGAGGCACTCGACCTCTACGACGTCGATTCGCTCGGGCTCGACCGCCTCGACCGCGAGGTCGTCCAGACGGTGTTGACCCGTTTCGGCGGCGGGCCCGTCGGCCTGAACACGCTCGCGGTCTCGGTGGGCGAAGAGGCCGACACGATCGAGTCCGTCGTCGAGCCGTTCCTGGTCCGCGTCGGCCTGCTCACCCGCACGCCTCGGGGCCGCATCGCGACTCCCGAGGCCTGGCGGCACTTCGGTCTGGCGCACGCCTCAGGGGCGCTCTTCGGCGATGACCTATAATTCCTCCAGGTCCGAGGCCGTCGCTCGCTGAAGCGAGTCCCGCTCGGCCCACACCCCCAACAGCGAAAGGGAGTTCCGCATGGATCCCGCAACCCTCATCATGGTCCTCCTCCTGGTGGTCCTCGTGTTCTTCATGTTCCGCAACAAGAAGAAGCGCGACCGTCAGCAGGCCGAACTGCAGAACAAGCTGGTCCCCGGCGTCGAGGTCATGCTGTCGTTCGGCGTTTACGGCACCGTCGTCTCCATCGACGACGAGAACAACGTGGCCGAGGTCGAGGTCTCGCCCGGCACGGTCCTGAAGGTCCACCGTCAGACCCTGGGTCGTGTCGTCGAGCCGGTCATCGACGAGCCCGTCACCGACGACGCCGACTCGCTGACCAAGGGCAGCACCGAGCACGACCGCGTCATCGGCGACGCGCCCGAGTTCGGTGAGCGCGCCACGTCCGCACCGGTGGACTCGACCGTCACCAAAGACACCGACAACAAGGCCTGACCTGACGACCGTCCCGACCGCCTGGCGCGGTCGGGCCCGATCCACGGCGCGCGCTCCGGGTGGGCGCGCGCTCCCATGAGAAAGCAGAGTTCCTCCGTGGCACGCTCGACGCCGGTGAAGAAAGCAATACGATCCCTGACCTGGTTGTTGGTCATCATCGCCGGCCTCACGGCCCTGAACGGCACGGCCACGTTCCTCAACGACTCCGGTCGTGACGGCTGGTGGGACGGGGCCAGCTGGGTGCCCGAGCTCGCCCTCGACCTGCAAGGCGGGACGCAGATCACCCTCGCGGCCCAACTCCAGAGCGGCGAGACGGTGTCGTCCCAGCAACTCGACCAGGCGGTCACGATCATCCGGCAGCGCATCGACTCGGCCGGCGTCTCGGAATCCGAGATCACCAAGCAGGGCACGCAGAACATCGTCGTCTCCATCCCGGGGCGACCCGACAACGCGACCCTCGAGCGCATCGAGGCGTCGGCCAAGCTGACCTTCCGCCCCGTGCTCTACACCGAGGCCGTGTCGAACGCCGCGGTCGGCGGAGAAGGCGACGGTGCCACGGCCAGCCCGACCGCCACGCCTTACACCCCCAACCCCGACCTCGAGAGCACGCCGACGGCGTCCCCGACGAACGCGTCCGACCTGTCCTGGATCACTCCTCAGCTCGCCGACCTCTACCAGAACTACGACTGCGCGGCCGAGAACGACCTGGCCACCGCCCGTGACGACGAGCCGCTCGTGACCTGCTCCACCGACGGCACGGCCAAGTACATCCTCGGTCCGGTCGAGGTGCAGGGCTCGGACATCAGCGACGCCACGAACGGTCTCGCCGCCGACTCGCAGGGCAACTCGACGAACACCTGGGCGGTCAACCTCGAGTTCGACGGTCAGGGCACCGACCGGTTCTCCGAGGTCACCTCGCGCCTCGTCTCATTGCAGGCGCCGCAGAACCAGTTCGCCGTGACCCTCGACAACCAGGTCATCACCGCTCCCTCCGCCAACGCCGCCATCACCGACGGCCGGGCCCAGATCACGGGCCAGTTCACGCAGGACTCCTCGAAGACCCTCGCCGACCAGCTGAAGTTCGGCGCCCTGCCGTTGAGCTTCTCGGTCCAGAGCAACGAGACGATCACCGCGACCCTGGGGCAGACCCAGCTGGTCAGCGGTCTCATCGCCGGGCTCATCGGTCTGATCCTGGTCGTCATCTACTCGCTCATCCAGTACCGGGCCCTCGCCTTCGTGACGGTGCTGTCGCTCGTCATCGCCGCTGTCCTCACCTACCTCGTGATCGCCATCCTGTCCTGGCGCGAGGGGTACCGTCTCTCGCTCGCAGGGGTGACAGGTCTGATCGTGGCGATCGGCATCACGGCCGACTCCTTCATCGTCTACTTCGAACGCATCCGCGACGAACTGCGCGACGGCCGCATTCTCGAGAGCGCCGTCGAATCGGGCTGGAAGCGCGCCATCCGCACCATCGTCGCCTCCGACACGGTCAACTTCCTGGCGGCCATCACGCTCTTCATCCTCGCCGTCGGCAACGTCAAGGGCTTCGCGCTCACCCTGGGCATCACCACGGTGATCGACCTCATCGTCGTCTCGCTGTTCACGCACCCCATGCTCCAACTGATCGCCCGGACGCGGTTCTTCGGTGAGGGGCACTCGTTCAGCGGGCTCGACCCCCGTGCCCTCGGCGCCGTCTACCGTGGGCGGGCGCAGTTCCGCACCCCGGCCGTCGCCGGCCGCAAGGGAGCGGGCGGCCGCGAAGCCGTCAAGCGTCAGACCATCGCCGAGCGGAAAGCCGCCGAGAAGAACACCGAGCGCGTCGACACGTCGACCGCCGGTGAAGGGAAGAAGGACTCCTGATGGCCAGTTTTTCGAAATTCGGCAACGACCTCTACACCGGTGCTCGGTCGTACGACATCGTCGGTCACCGCCGCCGCTGGTACTGGATCGCGGCCCTCGTCATCCTCATCTCGGTCACCGTCCCGTTCCTCCGTGGAGGCTTCCACTTCGGCATCGAGTTCACGGGCGGTTCGGAGTTCCAGATCGCTCAGCCGGCGGAGCTCGACCAGGACGTCGCCTCGGCGACCGTGGACGAGGTCGCGCCGGGGTCGAACCCCCGGGTCACCCAGGTGGGCACCGACACGATCCGCGTGCAGACCTCGCAGCTCGAGGCCGCCCAGACGAACGACGTGGCGGCAGCCTTGGCCACGGCGTACGACGTCCCCGACGACCGGGTCACCTCGTCCTTCATCGGTGCCTCATGGGGTGCCGACATCACGAGCCAGGCGATCAAGGGGCTCGTGATCTTCCTGATCCTCGCCGCGATCGGCATGACCCTCTACTTCCGCACCTGGAAGATGTCGCTGGCGGCCATGGCCGCCCTGCTTCACGACCTCGTCCTGACCGCGGGCATCTACGGCATCGTCGGCTTCGAGGTCACTCCGGCTGCGGTCATCGGCTTCCTGACGATCCTCGGCTACTCGCTCTACGACACCGTGGTGGTGTTCGACAAGATCCGGGAGAACACGACCGACGACGGCGAGGGTTCACGACGCACGTTCGGGCAATCGGTGAACCTGGCGGTCAACCAGACGCTCGTCCGGTCGATCAACACGTCGGTGGTGGCGCTCCTCCCCGTCGCGGCCATCCTCTTCATCGGCGCATTCGTCCTCGGAGCCGGCACCCTCCGCGACATCTCTCTGGCCCTGTTCATCGGCATCCTGGTCGGTACCTATTCGACGATCTTCATCGCCTCGCCGCTCTACGCCACCCTGCGCCTGCGTGAGCCCGACATCGCCAAACGCGACGCCCGGAAGCTCGAGGCACAGAAGACCGAACCGCTCACCGTCGACGAGACGGTGGGCGCATGAGCGGCGGCGACCGTCGACCCGAGATCGGGGCCGACGCGGCCATCGAGGCCCTGACCGCGGGCGAGTACCTGCTCGACGTCCGAGAGCAGCACGAGTGGGACGAAGCGCACGCGCCCGGCGCGACGCTGATCCCGCTCTCCGAGCTGAACGATCGGGTCGACGAGGTCCCCACCGATCGCCCCGTCCTCGTCGTCTGCCACTCGGGCATGCGCTCGGCCCGTGCGACGGATGCCCTCCGCGGCATCGGTGTGGACGCCCGGAACGTCGTCGGGGGGATGCTCGCCTGGCGTGACGCCGGCGGTGTGGTCGTGGCCGGGGACGAACACCCCGTGTCGTCGGCCGACTGACTGCCGGCGGGTACCCTTGACCGCACGGAGTCCCCGACCGGCCCTGACGGCCGGTGGTGTCACTCCGACCCGAGAGAACGAGGTGCTGCCGTGACCGAGATCACGACACGGAACAACTCCGCACCGTCCGAGGTGCCCGGTGGTCAGAACACGGCCTCGTTGCGGACGCTCCTGCCCCGTCTCTTCTCACGGAGCCAGCCGGCGGGCGCCGTCGACCGGTTGATCAAGACGGTGCGCATGCACCATCCCAAGGCCGACGTCGTCCTCATCGAGCGGGCGTACTCCGTCGCCGAGAAGGCCCACACGGGTCAGCTCCGCAAGAGCGGCGAGCCCTACATCACCCACCCGGTCGCGGTGGCACAGATCCTCGCCGATCTGGGCATCGGTTCCAAGACCATCGCGGCCGCGCTCCTCCACGACACCGTCGAGGACACCGACTACACGCTGGCCATGCTGCAGCGCGACTTCGGTGACGAGATCGCGATGCTGGTCGACGGGGTCACCAAACTCGACAAGCTCAAATACGGCGACAGCGCGCAGGCCGAGACCGTCCGCAAGATGGTCGTCGCCATGTCGAAAGACATCCGGGTGCTCGTCATCAAGTTGGCCGACAGGCTCCACAACGCGCGCACCTGGGGCTTCGTCGAGTCGGCGTCGGCCACCCGCAAGGCCACCGAGACCCTCGAGATCTACGCCCCCCTGGCCCACCGACTCGGCATCCAGACCATCAAGTGGGAGCTCGAGGACCTCTCGTTCGCCGTTCTCCACCCCAAGCTCTACGTCGAGATCGACAACCTGGTGAAGCAGCGCACGCCGCAGCGCGAGCAGTTCGTCCAGAACGTCATCAACGCTGTCAAATCCGACCTCAAGTCGACGAAGATCAGGGGCGACGTCATGGGTCGACCCAAGCAGTATTACTCGATCTACCAGAAGATGATCGTCCGGGGTCGCGAGTTCGACGAGATCTACGACCTCGTCGGCATCCGCATCCTCGTCAACTCGCTCCGCGACTGCTACGCCGTGCTGGGGTCGATCCATGCCCGGTGGAACCCCATCCCTGGCCGTTTCAAGGACTACATCGCGACGCCGAAGTTCAACCTGTACCAGTCGTTGCACACGACCGTGATCGGCCCCAAGGGGCGACCCGTCGAGATCCAGATCCGGACCCACGAGATGCACCAGCGGGCCGAGTTCGGCGTGGCCGCCCACTGGAAGTACAAGCAGCGCATGAACGGTGGGCGTGACGACCAGGGCGGCGCCAAGACCGAGACCGACATGGCCTGGCTCGCACACATCTCGGACTGGCAGGCCGAGACCGCCGATCCCAGCGAGTTCCTCGACAGCCTCCGGTTCGAGATCGGCGCCAAAGAGGTCTACGTCTTCACGCCCCAGGGCAAGGTGATCGGCCTTCCGTCGGGTGCCACCCCGGTCGACTTCGCCTACGCCGTGCACACGGAGGTCGGCCACCGCACCATGGGCGCGAAGGTCAACGGACGACTCGTGCCGCTCGAGAGCGTCCTGTCGAGCGGTGACGTCGTCGAGGTCTTCACCTCCAAGAACCCCGACTCGGGGCCGAGTCAGGACTGGCTCGCCTTCGTCAAGAGCCCCCGCGCCCGGAACAAGATCCGTCAGTGGTTCACGAAAGAGCGCCGCGACGAGGCCATGGAGCAGGGCAAGGACGCCATCGCCCGGGCCATGCGGAAGCAGAACCTGCCGCTCCAGAAGCTGATGACGCAGGACAGCATCGCCGAAGTCGCCGCCACCATGCGATACGACGACGTGTCGAGCCTCTACGCCGCCGTCGGCGAGGGCCACATCTCCACCCAGTCCGTCATCGAGAAGATCCTCGCGGCGGTCCACACGCAGACCGAGGTCGACGAGGGCGAGTTCGAGTTCCCCAGTCAGGGTCGGGCACGACCCCTGCGCAACAGCGACTCGGGCGTGCTGGTCCGTGGGGCGCCCGACATTCTGGTGAAGCTCGCCAAGTGCTGTACGCCGGTGCCCGGCGACCAGATCGTCGGCTTCGTGACCCGGGGTCAGGGCGTCAGCGTCCACCAGGCCAACTGCCACAACGTCCAGGGGCTGCTGAAAGAGCCCGAGCGGATGATCGAGGTCGAGTGGGCCCCGTCGTCGAAGAGCGTGTTCATGGTGCAGATCCAGATCGAGGCCCTCGATCGCAGCGGATTGCTCTCGGACGTCACACGCGTGCTCTCGGAGCACCACGTGAACATCCTCTCCGCGACGGTCTCCACCTCGACCGAACGGCTCGCTCTCAGTCGGTTCGTGTTCGAGATGGGTGACACCACGCACCTCGACCGCGTCCTGAACGCGGTCCGACGCATCGACGCCGTGTACGACGTCTACCGGGTCAGCGCCGGCTGAATCCCGATCGCCGCCGCCCGACGGGGCGGATGTGCGTCGTCTCGAGGCGATTCGACACCCACCTGAGTGGGAGCATCGCCCGCACAGACGTGGACGAGGCGGTGGACTGCCCGCGCTCGGGGGGGGAGCCGCCCGCGGCGATCGAGGACGGCCACCGCCTCGGCGGATGTGACGCCCTGCTGAGTCGACACGTCCCCTGCGGCCGTCTCGTCCTGTGGCGTCCAGTTGTCGCGGCGGGCCCGGGCGCCCCCGGTCCGGGCCGGGGTCGCGGCCGCCACACCGCGGGCGGTGACGATCTCGTCGTCGTCGATGACGACCTGTCGGATCACCGACCCCCGGCCTCGATGTTTCACTCTGGCCGGCGACACCACCAGACCGGAGTGGGGGAGTGGCGCCGGCCCTCGCGCGCCCCAGACCCAGGCGGCCGTCCGCTCGGCGGCGACGACTCCGGCCCCGAGGGCGGACCCCACCGCGATGGCTCGACCGACGTGGTCGTCGATCTCGGCGATGCTGCGCCACGAATCACCGACGGCGTAGACCTGGCCGTCCAGCGCTGCCGCCCGGAGTTCGGTTTCGGGCAGGTCGTCGTCCGTCAGGACCAGGGGGAGTCGCACAGGCATGTGCCCACCCTGGCCGACCCCGCCCGAGACGACGAACCGCCCGACCCTCCCTGTGGAGAATCGGACGGTTCATGACGACGGTGGGCGACGGGCCCGTGGCGGTCAACCGATGGCGTCGAGCCAGACCTTCCGGGCGTCGAGGGCTTCACGAGCCTCTTTCACCCGACGCGCGTCGCCGCTCGCCTCGGCCGTCGCGAGCTCGTCCTCGAGCTTGCCGATGGCATCGTGCAGCTGGCTCGCGAGCCCCTGGGACCGTGCCTGACGCTCGGGGTTGTTCTTCTCCCAGAACTGCTCGTCGAGCTGGCGCACGTGGGATTCGACCTTGCGGAGGCGGTCCTCGACGACCCGGACCTGCTCACGGGGTACGCGACCGATCTCGTCCCACCGCAGCTGGATCGAGGTGAGGGCCTCTCGGGCCGGGACCCGATCCGTGACCGTCAGGATCTTCTCGGCCTCGGTGAGCAACTCGAGCTTCAGCTCGAGGTTGCCTTCGTATTCGGCAGCGTCCTGGGCGACGACCTCGGACTTGGCGGCGTAGAGCACGTCGCCTGCCCGCTTGAACTTCGCCCACAGGGCGTCGTCGTACTTCTTGCCGGCGCGACCGGCGCGCTTCCAGTCGTCGAGCAGCCCCCGGTAGGCGGGGATGCCGTCCACGCCCTTCGGCGCGAGGGCCTCGGCCGACTCGACGAGGGCCTGTTTGCGCTGACGGGCGTCACGGTGCGTGGCGTCGAGGTCGGCGTAGAAGGCCTTGCGGTGCTGGTCGATCGTCGTGCGCGCGGCACGGAAGCGCTTCCAGAGGTCGTTGCCCTCGCCCTTCGGGATGCGGGGACCGTCCTGCTGGTGCTTCTGCCAGCGGGCGAAGATGTCGTCGATGCTGGCCGTCACCTGCTTCCACTGCACGCGGGCGGGGTCCTGGGCGGCGAGGGTCTCGGCCTCGGCGACGAGGGCGGTGCGGTAGGCGACCGCTTCGGTCAGGGCCTTCTGCGCCTCGGCGCTCTGCTGCTGCGTGAGCTCGTCGACCGTCGAGTCGAGTGCCGAGACACGAGCACGGAGGGCCTCGAGGTCACCGACCGCGCTCGGTTCGACGAGTTGCTCACGCAGGTGGGTGACGGTCTTGACGACGTCGCCCGCCGATGCGCCGCGCTTGATCCGCTGCTCGAGCAACGTCACCTGCCCGGCGAGTTCGGTGAACTTGCGCTCGTAGTACGCGAGAGCCTCGGCAGGCGTCGCGTCCGGGTACTGCCCCACGGCGCGTTCGCCGTCGCCCTCGCGGACGTAGACCGTGCCGTCGTCGTCGACGCGGCCCCAGGGTGCCTGATCGTCAGTAGCCACTTTTATCCCTTGCTGAAAGTGCTCGTCGCGGAACCAGGACAGGCCGCCGCGATGGGTGCCCAGCCTATTGCACGGCGGGCCGCGGCGGACTACTCGATGGTGGCTCGTGTGATCGTGGCCGCCCCGACGGGGGCACCGTCGGGCTCGCTCGAGCCGGGCGTGAGGCCCGCGTCCGCGATCTGGGCCTCGAGCTGGTCGAGTCCGCTCGTGACCTGTCCGACCACGGTGTAGCCGCCCGTCGAGCCGTCGAGGGTCGTGTCGCCGTAGGTGATGAAGAACTGCGTCGACTGCGAGTACGGGTCGGTGCTGCGAGCCATGGCGATCGTCCCGGTCGGGTACACGCCGTCCGGGGGGACGTTCTCGAGCGGGCCGAACGTGAAGCCGGCGTCACCCGTCCCGTCGCCGTTGGCCGAGCCGCACTGGATGAACTTCGCCGTCGCGGCATCGCTCATGCGGTGGCAGGTCGTGCCCGTGTAGAAACCCTTCTGGATCAGATCGATGACGACGCTGGCCGCCTGGGGGGCCTTCGCCCCGTCCAGTTCGATCCCGAGGTCGACGCCGTCGTTGAGCGTCAGCCCGCCGGTCCAGGTGCGGCCCTCGGCGATCGACTCGTTGGGCACGTCGCCGACGTTCGCGCCCGCGGCGGGCGTCGAGGAGGCGCTGGGGACGTCCGAAGGAGTCGCCACGGGGGCACCGGGGCCACTCGTCGACCAGAAGACCTGCGACACGGCCGCCAGTCCGACCACGACCACGACGGCGGTCACGGCGAGGACGTTGTCCCGACGACGCCGGGCGACCTGCGTGGCGTGCACCTGCTGACGAGCGGTGTACCTGCGGAGCCGGTCTCTGTTCTCACGGTCCGGGTTCTTGCTCGGTGCCACGGGTCCTCCAGCTCGGTGATGTCCAGCCTGCACTGTATCGGAGGGCCGGTCTAGCATGGGTCACCATGAGCCCGCTCCCGCAGAGCTCGACCCCTCTCGCGGTCCGCATGCGTCCCACCACCCTCGACGAGGTCGCCGGCCAACGGCACCTGCTGCGGCCCGGGTCACCTCTGGTCACCCTGGCGTCCGACACGGGTGCCGACCAAGGTGCGGTCTCCGTCATCCTCTGGGGTCCGCCGGGGACGGGCAAGACCACTCTCGCGCAAGCCATCGCACGCAGCTCGGGGCGACAGTTCATCGAGCTGTCCGCCGTGACCGCGGGCGTCAAGGACGTCCGACAGGTGATGGAGAAGGCGCTGTCGAACCGAGACCTGTACGGCACGACGACGGTGCTGTTCCTCGACGAGATCCATCGCTTCACGAAGGCGCAGCAAGACGCTCTGCTGCCGGGCGTCGAGAACGGTTGGGTCATCCTCATCGCCGCCACGACCGAGAACCCCTCGTTCTCGGTCATCACGCCGTTGCTGTCCCGCTCGCTGCTGCTGACGCTCGAACAGCTCAGCGACGACGACCTGGCCCAGCTGGTGCAACGAGCGGTCGTCGACCCCCGCGGTCTCGACGGAGCCGTCCGGCTCGACGACGAGGCCCTGGCCACGATCGTCCGGCTGGCCTCGGGCGATGCACGCCGTGCGCTCACGGCGCTCGAGGCATCCGCCCAGTCGGCGTGGGCCACGAAGCTCGAGGCCGAGGCGGTGCCGTCCTCCTCGCCCGACGACGCGGCCGACGCCGACTTCGACCCCGACGCCGAGTACGACGAGACCGATCCCGACGACGACCGCCCCGCGATCACGTCCGAGATCGTCGCCCAGTCGGTCGACCGGGCCCTGCTGCGGTACGACCGGAACGGGGACGAGCACTACGACGTCATCAGCGCCTTCATCAAGTCGATCCGGGGGTCCGACGTCGACGCGGCGCTCCACTACCTCGCCCGGATGATCGAGGCGGGCGAGGACCCGCGCTTCATCTGCCGACGGATCATCGTGTCGGCGGGCGAGGACATCGGCATGGCGGACCCGAACGCGCTGACCGTGGCGGTCTCGGCCGCGACCGCCGTGCAGATGATCGGCATGCCCGAGGGCCGGATCCCCATGGCCGAGGCCGTCGTCTACCTGGCGACCGCGCCCAAGTCGAACCGGTCCTACTCCGCGCTCGACGCCGCCATCGCCGACGTCCGGGCCGGCAAGGCGGGCCGCGTGCCCAAACACCTGCGCGACGCCCATTACCCCGGGGCCAGGCGCCTCGGCCACGGGAAGGGCTACCGTTACGCCCACGACTCCGAGTTCGGCGTGGTCGAGCAGCAGTACCTCCCGGACGAACTCGTCGGACACGAGTACTACGACCCCACCGCCAACGGCAACGAGCGCGACGTGGCGGCGCGCCTCGAGAAGCTGCGCCGCATCACGCGGGGGTACTGACGGCACGATCGACCCGCTGCTCGCATCCGCGCCCGGGCTCCTGTATGCTCGGGTGGTTGCCTGTTCTCGGGCGTCGACGCGCGGCTGCTGACGACGACCCGATCAAGGTGCGACGACCTGTAGCCGGTCGCCACCGCGGCACTCACCCCTCTTGTTACGCCGCTCGGCGCTCGCGCGCTGGGGCGGTCCCTGACGAACCACCGACAAGAAAAAGGAACAAGTGTCCACCAAGTCACGTACCCGCAGCAAGACCCGTCTCTCGCGTGCCCTCGGCATCGCGCTGACCCCGAAGGCCGCTCGCTACCTCGAGAAGCGCCCCTACGCGCCCGGTGAGCACGGTCGCACCAAGCGCAAGACCGACAGCGACTACGCCGTCCGCCTGCGTGAGAAGCAGCGCCTGCGCGCCCAGTACGGCATCCGCGAGGCCCAGCTCAAGATCGTCTTCAACGAGGCGCGCAAGGCCTCGGGCCTGACCGGTGAGAACCTGGTCGAGCTCCTCGAGACCCGTCTCGACGCCCTCGTCCTGCGTGCCGGCTTCGCCCGCACGACGGCTCAGGCCCGTCAGATGGTCGTGCACCGTCACATCCTCGTCGACGGCAAGCTCGTCGACCGCCCCTCGTTCCGCGTCAAGCCGGGTCAGATGATCCACGTGAAAGAGCGCAGCGAGAAGACCGAGCCCTTCCAGGTCGCCGCGGCCGGCGGTCACGTCGACCTGCTGCCCAAGGTGCCCGGCTACCTCGAGGTCGAGATCGACAAGCTGCAGGCCCGCCTCGTGCGCCGCCCGAAGCGCGTCGAGGTCCCGGTGACCTGCGAGGTCCAGCTCGTCGTCGAGTACTACGCCGCGCGCTAGAACTCGTCACCCCGTCAGGAGCGGGCCACGGTCGTGGCCCGCTCCTTTCGCGTTCCCGGGGCCGGGTAAGCTGATGTGTCGTCGCGCTCGCACGTCGCGGCACCAGCCCCAAGAGGAGTCCCCGTGAAGAGCCTGTTCCTGCTCGCCGTCGGTGTCGTCGGCGGCTTCGCCGTCGCCCACCAGTTCAACAAGACACCTCGGGGTCAGCAGTTCTTCGGCGGCCTCGACGGCAACGTGAAGTCGTTCCGCGCCGCCGTGGTCGACGGCTACAAGGCCCGTGAGGCCGAACTGCGCACCGACCGCGACGAGTCCTGAGCGCCCTGCCGCGCCCCCTCGTCCTGACACTCGACCAACCCACCCTCGGGAGAACCATGCAGACCGCCGAAATCCGCCGCCGTTGGCTCGACTACTTCGGCGATCGGGGCCACACCGTCGTCCCGTCCGCGTCCCTGGTCAGTGACGACCCGAGCCTCCTCTTCACGGTCGCGGGCATGGTCCCGTTCATCCCGTACCTCACCGGGCTCGTCCCCACGCCGTACCCCCGCGCCACGAGCGTCCAGAAGTGCATCCGCACCAACGACATCGAAGAGGTCGGCAAGACGCCGAGACACGGCACGTTCTTCCAGATGAACGGCAACTTCTCGTTCGGCGACTACTTCAAAGAAGAAGCGATCGGCTACGCCTGGGAGCTCTTGACCTCGAGCGAGGCCGACGGTGGCCTCGCGTTCTCGCCCGACGACCTGTGGGTGACGGTGTACGAAGAGGACGACGAGGCCATCGCCCTCTGGAAGAAGGTCGCCGGCCTGCCCGACGAGCGCATCCAGCGCCTCGGCAAGGACTCCAACTACTGGCACACCGGTCAGCCCGGGCCTGCGGGGCCGTGCTCCGAGATCTTCTTCGACCGTGGTCCCGCCTACGGGGCCGACGGTGGTCCGGCGACCGACGACGACCGCTACGTCGAGATCTGGAACCTCGTGTTCATGCAGTACCAGATCGAGAACGTCCGCTCGAAGGTCGACTTCGACATCGTGCGCGAGCTGCCGAACAAGAACATCGACACCGGCATGGGTCTCGAACGCGTCGCCTTCCTCAAGCAGGGCGTCGACAACATGTACGAGATCGACCAGGTGCGCCCGGTCCTCGACAAGGCCGCCGAGCTGTCGGGGCGGCGCTACGGCGCGGTCCACGACGACGACGTCCGCATGCGGGTCATCGCCGACCACGTCCGCAGCTCGCTCATGCTGATGTCCGACGGGGTGCGCCCGTCCAACGAGGGCCGCGGCTACATCCTCCGCCGTCTCCTGCGACGCACGGTGCGTTCGATGCGTCTGCTCGGCGTCGACGACCCCACCTTCCCCGCGCTCTTCCCGGAGTCCCGCGACGCGATGAAGGCCGCCTACCCCGAGGTCGAGACCGACTACGAACGCATCTCGCGGCTGGCCTACGCCGAGGAGGAGACCTTCCTCCGCACCCTGGCCGCCGGCACGAACATCCTCGACATCGCCGTCGACGACACGAAGCAGCGCGCCTCGGCGGGCACGACCCCGCAGCTGCAGGGCGACACGGCATTCCTGTTGCACGACACCTTCGGGGTCCCGATCGACCTCACCCTCGAGATCGCGGAAGAGAGCGGCCTGACGGGCGACCGCGAGGCGTTCGACCGGCTGATGTCCGAGCAACGCGCCCGGGCGAAGGCCGACGCCAAGTCTCGGAAGGTGGCCCTGGCCGACCTGAGCGTCTACAGCGCGTTCCGCGCCCAGGGCGAGACGGTCTTCACGGGCTACGACGAGCTCGACACCGAGACCCGCGTGCTCGGCCTGATCGTCGACGGGGCCGACGTCGACCGCGCCGTGGCGGGCGACATCGCCGAGGTGATCCTCGCCGAGACCTCGCTGTACGCCGAGTCCGGCGGCCAGGAGGCCGACTCGGGCCGCATCGTCGGCGTGGGCTTCGACCTCGAGGTCCTCGACGTGCAGAAGCCGGTCAAGGGTCTCATCAGCCACCGCGTCCAGGTCACCTCCGGCGAGGTGGGGGTCGGCGACACGGCGACCAGCGTGGTCGACCCCGCCTACCGCCGGGGCGCGACACAGGCGCACTCCGCGACGCACCTGATCCACGCCGCCCTCCGAGAAGTGCTCGGCCCCGAGGCGCACCAGGCCGGGTCCTACAACAAGGCCGGCTACATGCGGCTCGACTTCAACTGGAACCAGGCACTGAGCCCGCAGACGCGGTCCGAGATCGAGGAGATCGCCAACAACGCGATCCGCGACGACCTGCACGTCGTCACCCGCGAGATGCCCCTCGACGACGCCCGCGCCCTGGGTGCCATGGCACTGTTCGGCGAGAAGTACGGCGAGACCGTCCGCATGGTCGACATCGGTGGTCCCTGGTCCCGCGAGCTCTGCGCGGGCACCCACGTCTCGACCAGCTCGCAGGTCGGCCTCATCAACCTCGTCAGCGAGACCTCGGTGGGGTCGACCAACCGGCGCGTGGAGTCGCTCGTCGGCATGGACGCGTTCCGTGAGTTCGCCGCCGAGCGTGCCCTCGTGTCCCAACTGACCTCGTCGCTCAAGACCCCGCGCGATCAGCTGGCCGACCGCGTCGGTGACCTCGTCACGAGCCTCCGCGCGGCCGAGAGAAGGCCGCCGCGGTCGGCCCCCCCCGCCTCGCCACACGCGTCCCGGCGTTGGCCGGGACGGCGACCTCGATCGGCGACCTCACCGGCGCCGCCGAATCGGTCGGGTCGCCCGGCTCGACCGACGCCCTGCGGCCGCGCGCCCCGTCGGGGCGCGACCGCCCCGCCGCCGCCGCGCGGCGGTCGTCGCCCTGGCAGCAGACGCCGGGGGCAAGCCCGCCGTGATCGTGGCCACCACCGACGGCGCGCGCCGGGCCGGAGTCAAGGCCGGCCGTCTCGCCAAGGGTGCCGCCTCGGCCCTCGGTGGCGGCGGCGGCGGCAAGGACGACCTCGCACAGGGCGGCGGATCCGACGTCTCGGCGATTCCCACCGCGCTGGCCGGCATCGTCGCCGAACTCGGGGCCTGAGGACGGCCGTGCGCCGAGGCGTCCGCGTCGGCATCGACGTGGGCAAGGCCCGGGTCGGAGTCGCTCGCACCGACCCCGACGGTCTGCTCGCCACCCCGGTCGAGACGCTCGCGCGTTCCGCCGACGGTGTGGCCGACGTCGGTGCCGTCCGCGACCTGGTCGCCGAACTCGATGCGCTCGAGGTGGTCGGCGGCCTGCCCATCGCCCTCTCGGGTCGCGACACGGCGTCGACGCAGGACGCGCGGGACTTCGCGGCGGCCATCGCGCAGGCCGTCACGGTGCCCGTCCGTCTCGTCGACGAGCGTCTCTCGACGGTCAGCGCCCAGGGTGCCCTCCGGGCCTCGGGCCGGAAGGGCAAGAGACAACGGTCCGTGATCGACCAAGTGGCCGCTGTTATCATCGTCCAGCACGCGCTCGACCTCGAGCGCTCGCGCGGTCCGCCGCCCGGGCGGGCGGCCGAGGTGACCCGAGAGACGGGCGGCGCCGTGGCCGCCCCCGCCACCGACGAAAGACAGTGATTCGTGGCCGACGAACCCGATTGGGACGACATCTTCGCGTCCCAACCCCAGAACGACCGCCCTGCCGACAGCTCCGGACGCCGCCGAGGCGAGTCGGTCGACCACCTGCAGGATGACGGCGACGGCGCACCCCTCCGGCGCAGCACGCACGTCGAGGTCCCCGCTCTGTCCCGCCGTGAACAGCGGGAGCGCGAACGACGGGCCGAGCCCGTCGTCGTTCCGCCCTCCGACGGCGACGGCGATCGCGCACGCGCGCGCGCGACGCGGGAACCGCGCGAACGACGGTCGAAGAAGGGCCCGATCGTCCTCGCCTCGATCCTCGTGCTCGTCCTGGCCGGGGGCACCGCCGGCGTCGCCGCCGCCTGGGGGCAGGTCCAGCCGCTGATCGCCAAGTTCACGGGTGACGACGAGCCGGCCGACTACGCCGGCAGCGGCAACGGCACGCCCGTCGACTTCGCCATCGTCTCGGGCCAGGTCGGCTCCGACATCGCGCAGAACCTGGCGGACGCCGGCGTCACGCAGAGCTACGAGTCGGCCTACTCGCTCCTGCTGTCCGACCCGTCGATGACCTTCCAGCCGGGCACCTACACCCTGCAACAGCAGATGAGCGCCCAGTCGGCCCTCGACGCGCTCCAGGACAGTGCGAACCGCATCACCAACAAGGTCGTCATCCCCGAGGGAACCGTGGCGGCGGACGTCTACGAGCTCCTCGCCTCCGCGACGTCGATCCCGATCGCCGACGTCCAGGCCGCCGCCGCGGACTACACGACGTTCGGTCTGCCCGCCGAGGCCACGAGCCTCGAGGGTTGGCTCTTCCCGGCGACCTACGAGCTCGACCCGGGCAAGACGGCCCACGACTACCTCCAAGACATGGTGACGACCATGACCCAGCACCTGCAGTCCGCCGGTGCGCAGCCCGCCGACTACCAGAAGACGATCGTCTTCGCGTCGCTGATCCAGAAAGAAGCCGGTCTCGCCGACGACTATCCCAAGGTCGCGCGGGTCTTCCAGAACCGTCTCGACCAGGGCATGCTCCTGCAGTCGGACGCCACGGTCGCCTACGGAACGGGGAACACCCACCGGGTCACGACGACCGACGAAGAACGCGGCGACGCGAACAACGCCTACAACACCTACGTCCACGAGGGACTGCCGGTCGGACCGATCTCGAACCCGGGCGACCTCGCCCTGAACGCCGCCCTGAAACCGGCCGACGGTACCTGGCTGTTCTTCGTCACGGTCAACCTCGACACGGGCGAGACGGCCTTCTCGACCACGTACGCCGAGCACCAGGCCGCGGTGAAGCAATGGCAGGCCTGGATGCGCGAGCACCCCGAGTACCAGTGACCGACCGACGGTCGGCCGTCGAACACTCACGCCCGTCCTGAGGGGCCGACCGACCGTCACACGGTCGGTCGGCCCCTCTCTCTGTGGGAAGATCGACACCATGCTTCGTTGGTTGACCGCTGGAGAATCTCACGGGCCCGAGCTCGTCGCCGTCCTCGAGGGGCTGCCGGCCGGCGTGCCGGTGTCGCTCGACGCGATCCGTGCCGACCTCGCCCGCCGCAAGCTGGGCTACGGTCGCGGCTCCCGCATGAAGTTCGAGCAGGACGAGCTGAACATCTCGGGCGGCGTCCGCCACGGCCTGACGATGGGCAGCCCCGTCGCCCTGCGCATCGGCAACACCGAGTGGCCGAAGTGGGTCGAGGTGATGAGCCCCGAGCCCGTCGACGTGAGCGACGCCTCACGGGGTCGAAGCGCGCCACTCACGCGACCCCGACCCGGCCACGCCGACCTCGTCGGCATGCAGAAGTACGACTTCGACGAGGCCCGGCCGATCCTCGAGCGTGCGAGCGCACGCGAGACGGCGGCCCGCGTCGCCCTCGGTGCCGTCGCTCGGTCCTTCCTCGCCGAGCTCGGCATCGAGCTCGTCAGCCACACCCTGTCCATCGGCCCCGTGCGCGTGCCCGACGGCAGCCCGGTGCCCGTCCCGTCGGACGTCGACCGTCTCGACGACGATCCGCTGCGCTGCTTCGACCAGGCGACCAGCGCCCTCATGGTCGACGAGGTCGAGGCCGCCAAGAAAGACGGCGACACCCTCGGGGGCGTCGTCGAGGTGCTCGCCTACGGCGTGCCGCCGGGGCTCGGCTCGCACGTCCAGTGGGACCGTCGTCTCGACTCGCAGCTGGCCGCCGCGTTGATGGGCATCCAGGCGATCAAGGGCGTCGAGGTCGGGGACGGCTTCGAGACGACCCGCAGGCGCGGGTCGGTCGCCCACGACGAGCTCCACCGCACGGGCGGGGTCATCTCACGCGACACCGATCGCGCCGGGGGGACCGAAGGGGGCATGAGCACGGGCACCGTCCTCCGCGTGCGTGCCGGCATGAAGCCGATCGCGACCGTTCCGCGGGCACTGGCCACGGTCGACGTCACGAGCGGCGAAGAGAGCAAGGCGCACCACCAGCGTTCCGACGTCTGTGCGGTCCCGGCCGCCGGCGTCGTCGCCGAGTCGATGGTCGCCCTCGTCCTGGCGAACTCGATCCTCGAGAAGTTCGGCGGCGACTCGCTGGGCGAGACGGCTCGCAACCTGCGGGGCTACCTCGACGCCATCCCCGAGAACCTGCGGACTCAGCCGGCGTCCGCCGCCGAGTGACGACCACGCGGCCGGTCGTCCTGATCGGCCCCATGGGGGCGGGCAAGACGAGCATCGGCAAGAAGCTCTCGCGCCGCCTCGACGTCCCGTTCGTCGACAGCGACCGCCTCGTCGTCCGACGGCACGGGCCCATCGCCGAGCTGTTCGAACGTCACGGCGAGGCACACTTCCGGGCGCTCGAACACGAGGCCGTGGTCGAGGCCCTGGCCGGTGACGGGGTGGTGTCGCTGGGTGGGGGAGCCGTCCTCGACGACCGCACCCGCGCCTCCTTGTCAGGGTTCCCCGTCGTCCTGCTCACCGTGACGGCCGAGGCCGTCGAATCGCGGTTGGCCGGCAGTGCCCGGCCACTGCTGCAGCGAGGGGGCATCGAGGCCTGGCGCGCCATCGCCGCCGAGCGCGATCCCGTCTACCGAGCACTGGCGTCCGTCGTGTTCGACACGTCCCACCGGCCCGTCTCGACCGTCGTCGACGACATCGAGACCTGGCTCGACTCCGAGAGAGGCACCGCATGACCGACGCGACCGACACCACGACCATCCACGTCGAGGGAGACGCCCCCTACGACGTGCTGATCGGTCGGGGACTCACCGGCCACCTGCCGGGCGTCCTGCACCCGCAGACGAAGAAGGTGCTGATCGTCCACGCGCCCACGCTGGGCCGCAAGGCGGGCGAGGTGCGCGACTCCTTGGTGGCGGCCGGCTACGAGGCTCTCATCGCCGAGGTGCCCGACGCCGAGGACGCCAAGCGCGTCGAGGTCGCCGCCTTCTGCTGGCAGGTGCTGGGCCAGGCCGACTTCACCCGCACCGACGCCGTCATCGGTCTCGGCGGCGGGGCCATCACCGACCTGGCCGGCTTCGTCGCGGGCACCTGGCTCCGGGGCGTCCCGCTCGTCCAGATGCCGACCAGCGTGCTCGGGCGCGTCGCCGCGGCGGCGGCGGCCAGACCGGCGACCCCCCCGCCGGGGGCGAGCCCCTCGTCGGTGTCTCCCCCCCGCCTGTGGCGGTGCCGGCCGGCCCCGACCACCCCGCCACCTTGTCGTAGAACGAGATCCTCGCCGGCTTCGCCGCGGGCGTGAAGGGCGGGGTCATCGCCGAACCCGAGATCCTCGACGTCGTCGAGGCCGACGGCGACCGGGCGACCGACCCCGCGACGCCCGAGTTCCGTCGGGTCGTCGAGCTGGCGAGCGGGCTCAAGGCCCGCGTCGTCGGCGAAGACCTCACCGAGCAGGGTCTCCGCGAGATCCTGAACTACGGCCACACCCTCGGCCACGCCGTCGAGCACGCCGAGCGCTACCAGTGGCGCCACGGGGCCGCGGTCTCGGTGGGCATGGTCTTCGCCGCCGAGCTGGCCCGTCTGACCGGACGCTTGTCCGACGAGGCGGTCGACCGTCACCGGCGCATCCTCGAGTCGCTGACCCTGCCGGTCTCGTACCCCCTGGGGCGTTGGAACACCCTTCTTGCGACGATGCAGCGTGACAAGAAGGCCCGCGCGGGCCTGTTGCGCTTCATCGTCCTCGACGAGATCGGCCGGCCGACCGTGCTGCAGGGGCCCGACCAGAGCCTGCTGTTCGCGGCCTACCAAGAGATCGGTTCGTAGCCCTCCGACCCGTCAGGGCGTCCGCTACACTCGACGATGGCCGATTCCGGCCGACCTCCCACCACCCCGAACGGATCATCCGCGCATGGCGACTACCAACGACATCAAGAACGGTGCCGTCCTCAACCTCGACGGTCAACTCTGGAACGTCATCGAGTTCCAGCACGTCAAGCCGGGCAAGGGTGGAGCGTTCGTCCGCACGAAGATGAAGAACGTGATGTCGGGCAAGGTCGTCGACAAGACGTTCAACGCCGGCACCAAGATCGACTTCGCCAACGTCGACCGTCGCGAGTACACGTACCTCTACGCCGAAGCCGACGGCTACGTGTTCATGGACACGAGCGACTACGACCAGATCAACGTGCCCGCCACGATCGTCGGCGACGCGAAGAATTTCATGCTCGAGAACCAGAACGTGCAGATGGCCCTGCACGACGGCGACCCGCTGTACATCGAGCTGCCCGCCTCGGTCATCCTCGAGGTCACCTACACCGAGCCCGGCCTCCAGGGCGACCGGTCGACCGGCGGCACGAAGCCCGCCACCGTCGAGACCGGCTACGAGATCCAGGTGCCGCTGTTCCTCGAGACCGGCACCAAGGTCAAGGTCGACACGCGCGACGGCGGCTACCTCGGCCGCGTCAACGACTAGTCGGTGAGCGCACGCACCAAGGCGCGGAAACGCGCCCTCGACGTCTTGTACGTCGCCGACATCCGTCAGATCAGCATGACGGACGCTCTGGTCACCGAGACCCAACGGGCACTCGACCAGCCCGAGCGCGGGTCGAGCTGGGGTTACGCTCGCGACATCGTCCAGGGTGTCATCGACCACCGCGACGAGATCGACGAACTGATCGAGACGTACTCGCAGGGTTGGTCCCTCGCGCGCATGCCTACCCTCGACCGCGGAATCATCCGCATCGGCATCTGGGAGCTCCGCCACAACGACGAGATCCCCGACGCCGTGGCCATCAGCGAGGCCGTCGAACTCGCCCAGACTCTCAGCACCGACGACTCGGCCTCGTTCGTCAACGGACTGCTCGGCCGCATCGCGACCGCCGACTGACGGTCGACGACAGATCACCACCGACCGATCGTCACCGGTCGACTCGTCGGCCGTACGACGAACCGATAGGCTCGATCCACCCACACCGACATCCTTTAAATTCCGTCCCGAGAGGCGGGGAAGGAGGTCCGATTGAGCACCCGTACCGTGCTGAGTCAGGCTGACATCACGCGTGCCCTCACGCGCATCTCGCACGAGATCCTCGAGTCCAACAAGGGCGCCGCCGACCTGGTCGTCCTGGGCATCCCCCCGCGCGGCGTCGTGCTCGCCGACCGTCTCGCCGCGACCCTCTCGTCCATCTCGGGCAGCACCGTGCCCGTCGGGTCGGTCGACGTGACGATGTACCGCGACGATCTCCGGCGCCAGCCCACCCGGTCGCCCCGCCCCACCTCGGTGCCCTCCGGTGGCATCGACGGCAAGACCGTCGTCCTCGTCGACGACGTCCTCTACTCGGGCCGGACCATCCGTGCCGCGCTGGACGCCCTGAGCTCGATCGGTCGGCCCCGGGCGGTCCGCCTCGCCGTCCTCGTCGATCGCGGGCATCGAGAGCTCCCGATCCGCGCGGACTTCGTGGGCAAGAACCTGCCCACCTCGACCGTCGAGCGCATCTTCGTGCGACTGCACGGCGTCGACGACGACGAGCTCGTCGCCATCGACGACGGCACGACCGCAGGAGGCGCGGGTTCCGACCCGGCGCCCGTCGCCACCCCGGGGGCGAACCGATGAGGCACCTGCTCAGCACCGCCGATCTCTCGCGCGACGAGTCGATCCGCGTCCTCGACGTGGCGGAGGACATGGCCGACGTCGCCACCCGCGAGGTGCGCAAGCTCCCGACGCTCCGCGGCATCACGGTCGTCAACCTGTTCTACGAGGACAGCACCCGCACGCGCATCTCGTTCGAGGCCGCCGCCAAGCGTCTCAGTGCGGACGTCATCAACTTCGCGGCGAAGGGATCGAGCGTCTCGAAGGGCGAGTCCCTGAAGGACACGGCCCAGACCCTCGCCGCCATGGGGGCGGACGGCATCGTGATCCGCCATCCGTCGAGCGGTGCCCCACGCGTGCTCGCCGACAGCGGCTGGGTCGACGCCGGCATCGTCAACGCGGGTGACGGCACCCACGAGCACCCCACGCAGGCGTTGCTCGACGCCTTCACGATCCGTCGTCGCGTCCACGGGTCGGCAAGCCGAGGGCGCGATCTCGACGGTGTCGAGGTGATGATCGTCGGCGACATCCTGCACTCCCGGGTCGCCCGATCCAACGCGTGGCTGTTGCGGACGCTCGGCGCCCACGTGACGGTGGT
This sequence comes from Frigoribacterium sp. RIT-PI-h, assembly GCF_001297205.1. Classification (NCBI taxonomy): domain Bacteria; kingdom Bacillati; phylum Actinomycetota; class Actinomycetes; order Micrococcales; family Microbacteriaceae; genus Frigoribacterium; species Frigoribacterium sp. RIT-PI-h. The sequence goes on from NZ_LHOZ01000065.1 coordinate 97,687, forward strand.
CGCGCCTCCCACGTTGATCCCGGTGGACGTCAGCCGCTTCGGCGTCGACGTCCGCTACGACCTCGACGAGGCCCTGGCCGAGGTGCGACCGGACGTCGTCATGATGCTCCGCATCCAGCAGGAGCGCATGAACGACGCGTTCTTCCCCAACCCACGCGAGTACGCCCGGTCCTGGGGCCTGGGCGCGATGCGGTTCCGGTCGCTGCCCGAGTCGACGCTCGTCATGCACCCCGGCCCGATGAACCGCGGCCTCGAGATCAGCGACGAGGCCGCCGACTCGCCGCGCTCGACCGTCCGCGAGCAGGTCACCAACGGCGTGGCCGTCCGCATGGCCGTGCTCTACCTCACCCTCGCCGGCGACCGAGAGGACGCATCGTGACCACCACCCACCTCATCCGGGGCGCCGAGACCGTCGACGGCAGCCGGACGGACGTCGTCGTCCGCGACGGCGTCGTCGTCGAGCTCGGCACCGGTCTGACCGCCGCCGGCGCGATGATCACCGACGCCGACGGCCTGCTCCTGCTGCCCGGCCTCGTCGACCTGCACACCCACCTGCGCGAGCCCGGCGGCGAGGGCAGCGAGACCGTCCTGACCGGGTCGCGCGCAGCGGCCGCCGGCGGGTACACCGCCGTCAACGCCATGGCGAACTCGTCGCCCGTGGCCGACCCCGCGGGGGTCGTCGAACAGGTGCAGGCGTTGGGGGAGCGCGCCGGCTTCGTGACCGTCCGACCGATCGGTGCCGTCAGCCAGGGGTTGAAGGGCACCCACCTCTCCGAGATCGGCGCCATGGCCCGCTCCCGTGCCGCCGTCCGGGTCTTCTCCGACGACGGGTCCTGCGTGGCGGACCCGCTGCTGATGCGTCGGGCCCTCGAGTACATCAAGGGCTTCGGGGGAGTCCTCGCCCAGCACGCCCAAGAGCCCCGGCTCACCGAGGGTGCCCAGATGAACGAGGGCGCCCTGTCGGCCGAGCTCGGCCTGGGCGGCTGGCCCGCGGTCGCCGAAGAGGCGATCATCGCCCGCGACGTGCTGCTCGCCGACCACGTCGGCGCCCGACTGCACGTCTGCCACGTCTCGACCGCGGGCAGCGTCGAGGTCATCCGCTGGGCCAAGTCGCGCGGCATCGAGGTCACGGCCGAGGTCACTCCGCACCACCTGCTGCTGACCGAGGACCTCGTGTCGGGCTACGACTCGCGGTACAAGGTCAATCCACCGCTGCGACGCTCGGAAGACGTGGACGCGCTGCGTGCCGCCCTGGCCGACGGCACGATCGACATCGTGGCCACCGACCACGCCCCGCACACCTCCGAGGCGAAGTGCTGCGAGTGGGACGCCGCCGCCAACGGCATGGTCGGTCTCGAATCCGCCCTCTCGGTCGTGCACCACACCATGGTGGACACGGGTCTGATCGGCTGGGCCGACGTGGCCCGGGTGATGTCGATCACCCCGGCCGCCCTCGGCCAGGTGGCCGGGCACGGGCGCCCCCTCGCCGTGGGCGAGCCCGCCGAACTCACGCTCTACGATCGTGGGGTGACCCGTACGTTCTCGACCGAGCACCTCGCGGGCAAGAGCCGCAACTCGCCCTACCTCGGTCGCGTCCTGCCCGGTCAGGTGCGGGCGACCTTCCACCAGGGATACGCGACCGTGGTCGACGGCCACGTCGTCGACAGCGAGGTCGTCGCCCGTTCGGCTCGACTCGTCGACAGCGCCGCCGCCCTCGCCGCCACCGAGGGGACGCCGGCCCGATGAGCCAGTGGATCATCGCTGCCCTGATCCTCGTCGGCGTCGGGCTGCTGATCGGCCTGATGGCCCGGTCCTGGCGGGCACGCGGGCGCCGTCAGTCCGACATCCCCGCACCCGACCGGGCGCCCGACGACCTGTCGGACCCCGTCGTGGCGGTCGACGCCCTCTACGTCGCGACGTCACGAGGCGGCGACCCGCTCGACCGCGTCGTCGTCCACGGCCTCGGGTTCCGCGGTCGGGCGGTCGTGTCCGTCCACGCCGAGGGCGTGCGCCTCGAGATCGCGGGCGAACCCGCCGTGCTGATCCGCGCCTCCTCGATGCGGGGCGTCGACCGCGCGACCTGGACCATCGACCGCGTCGTCGAGCGCGACGGGCTCGTGCTCGTCGGCTGGCGCCTCGGCGACGTCGACCTCGACACCTACCTGCGCTTCACCGACGACCCGACCCCCGTCGTCGCGGCGATCCGCACCCTCGTCCCCACGGCCCCCGGGGCCGGCACCACCAAGGAGAAGACCATTGACTGACGCCTCCACCACCGACAGGGCCGTGCTGGTCCTCGCCGACGGCACCCGGTACACGGGTCGCGCCTACGGCGCCGTCGGACGCACCCTCGGCGAGGTCGTCTTCGCGACCGGCATGACCGGCTACCAAGAGACCCTCACCGACCCCTCGTACGCCGGTCAGATCGTCGTCATGACCGCCCCGCACATCGGCAACACGGGCGTGAACGACACCGACCCCGAGTCGCGCCGCATCTGGGTCGCCGGGTACGTCGTCCGGGACGCGAGCCGCGTGGTCTCGAACCACCGCGCGCAGGGCAGCCTCGACGACCAGCTCGTCGCCGACGGCATCGTCGGCATCCGCGGCATCGACACCCGCGCCGTGACCCGCCGTCTGCGCGAGGTGGGCTCGATGAAGGGCGGGGTCTTCAGCGGGCCCGACGCCGGGCTCGACCCCGACGAGCAGCTCGCCCTCGTCACCGCCGGGTCCGACATGCGCGGCCTCAACCTCTCGAGTCGGGTGTCGACGGTCGAGCCGTACGTGCTGCAGGCCGAGGGCGACCGCATCGGATCCGTCGCCGTCCTCGACCTGGGCGTGAAGACCTCGACGCTGCGCTACCTCGCGCAGCGCGGCTTCGAGGTCCACGTGCTGCCGGAGTCCACGACCATCGACGAGCTCCGCACCCTCGCCCCCGACGCCCTCTTCTACTCGAACGGCCCCGGTGACCCGGCGGCGAGCGATTCGCAGGTCGAGCTGCTCCAGGGCGCCCTCCGCGACGGTCTGCCGTACTTCGGCATCTGCTTCGGCAACCAGCTGTTCGGCCGGGCACTGGGCTTCGGCACGTACAAGCTGCCCTTCGGCCACCGCGGCATCAACCAGCCGGTGCTCGACAAGACCACGAACAAGGTCGAGATCACCAGCCAGAACCACGGGTTCGCGGTCGACGCGCCGATCGACGGCGTCCTCGACTCGCCGGCCGGCTTCGGCCGGGTGGAGGTGAGCCACTACAGCCTGAACGACCAGGTCGTCGAGGGCCTCCGCGCCCTCGACATCCCCGCGTTCTCGGTGCAATACCACCCCGAGGCCGCCGCGGGCCCCCACGACAGCAACCACCTCTTCGACCGCTTCCGTGAGGCGGTCGTCGCCCGCACGAACGGCCAGGCCGTCGACTTCGGCTCCGACATCGAAAGCAGCAACTGATGCCCAAGCGTGACGACATCAACTCCGTCCTCGTGATCGGCTCCGGGCCGATCGTCATCGGCCAGGCGGCCGAGTTCGACTACTCGGGCACCCAGGCCTGCCGCGTGCTGCGCGAAGAGGGAGTCCGGGTCATCCTCGTGAACCCGAACCCGGCCACGATCATGACCGACCCCGACTTCGCCGACGCGACGTACATCGAGCCCATCACGTCCGAGGTGCTCGAGGCCATCATCGTGAAGGAGCGCCCCGACGCGATCCTGCCGACCCTCGGCGGGCAGACGGCCCTCAACGCCGCCATCGCCCTCGACGAGGAGGGCATCCTCGCCAAGCACGGCGTCGAGTTGATCGGCGCCAAGGTCGAGGCCATCCAGAAGGGCGAGGACCGCCAGCTCTTCAAGAAGCTCGTGCTCGAGTCGGGTGCCGACGTCGCCAAGTCGTACATCGCCACGACCGTCGACCAGGCCGTGGAGTACGCCGAAGACCTCGGGTACCCCCTGGTCATCCGTCCCTCGTTCACCATGGGCGGGCTCGGGTCGGGCTTCGCTTACACCCGCGACGAGCTGATCCGCATGGTCACGGACGGCCTCCACCAGAGCCCCACCACCGAGGTCCTGCTCGAGGAGAGCATCCTCGGCTGGAAAGAGTACGAGCTCGAGATGATGCGCGACACGGCCGACAACACGGTCGTGGTCTGCTCGATCGAGAACGTCGACCCGGTGGGCGTCCACACCGGTGACTCGATCACCGTCGCGCCGGCGTTGACCCTGACCGACCGCGAGTACCAGAACCTGCGCGACATCAGCATCGACATCATCCGCCGTGTCGGGGTCGACACCGGTGGCTGCAACATCCAGTTCGCGGTGGACCCGGCGGACGGCCGCGTCATCGTCATCGAGATGAACCCCCGCGTGTCGCGCTCCAGCGCCCTCGCGTCCAAGGCGACCGGCTTCCCGATCGCCAAGATCGCGGCCAAGCTGGCCCTCGGATACCGCCTCGACGAGATCCCGAACGACATCACGAAGGTGACCCCCGCCTCCTTCGAACCGACGCTCGACTACGTCGTCGTCAAGGTGCCCCGGTTCGCGTTCGAGAAGTTCCCGGCGGCCGACACGACGCTCACCACGACGATGAAGAGCGTGGGCGAGGCGATGGCCCTCGGCCGCAACTTCACCCAGGCGCTGCAGAAGTCGCTCCGGTCGCTCGAGAAGCGCGGGTCGAGCTTCCACTGGCAGGGAGAGCCCGGAGACCAGGAGGCGCTGCTCGCGTTGTCGTCGACGCCCACCGACGGCCGCATCGTCACCGTGCAGCAGGCCCTGCGGGCCGGTGCCACCGCCGAGCAGGTCTTCGACGCCACGAAGATCGACCCCTGGTTCATCGACCAGATCGTCTTGATCAACGAGATCGCCGAGCAGGTCGCCTCGGCCGCCGAGCTCGACGCGGACACCCTCGTGCTCGCCAAGGACCACGGCTTCAGCGACGACCAGATCGGCCAGTTGCGCGAGCTCTCCGAGCAGCAGGTGCGCGATCACCGCCACGCCCTCGACGTGCGCCCCGTCTTCAAGACCGTCGACACCTGCGCGGGGGAGTTCCCCGCCCTGACGCCGTACCACTACTCGAGCTACGACACCGAGACCGAGGTCGTGGCCAGCGACCGCCGCAAGGTGATCATCCTCGGCTCGGGTCCGAACCGCATCGGGCAGGGCGTCGAGTTCGACTACTCGTGCGTCCACGCGAGCTTCGCCCTGAGCGACGCCGGCTTAGAGACGATCATGATCAACTGCAACCCCGAGACGGTCTCGACCGACTACGACACGAGCGACCGGTTGTACTTCGAGCCGCTCACCCTCGAGGACGTCCTCGAGGTCGTCCACGCCGAGAGCGCCAGCGGCGAGCTCGTCGGTGTCGTCGTGCAGCTCGGCGGCCAGACGGCTCTCGGCCTGTCGAAGGGACTCGAAGCGGCCGGCGTGCCCATCCTCGGCACGACACCCGACGCGATCGACTCGGCCGAAGAACGGGGCCTCTTCCAGGGCATCCTCGACGCCGCCGGCCTGCTCGCACCGCGCAACGGCACGGCGACCGACTACGACAGCGCGGTCGCCGTCGCCGAAGAGATCGGCTACCCGGTGCTGGTGCGACCGTCGTACGTGCTCGGCGGACGCGGCATGGAGATCGTCTACGACAGCCCCTCGCTCGCCGACTACTTCGAACGGGTCGCGGACCAGGCCATCATCGGCCCCGACGCGCCCTTGCTGGTCGACCGCTTCCTGGACGACGCCGTCGAGATCGACGTCGACGCGCTCTACGACGGCACCGAGCTCTACGTCGGCGGCATCATGGAGCACATCGAGGAGGCCGGCATCCACTCCGGCGACTCGAGCTGCACCCTGCCGCCCGTCACGCTCGGGAAGGGCGAGATCGACCGCGTCCGCGACGCGACCCTCGCCATCGCGAAGGGCATCGGCGTGTCCGGTCTGCTCAACGTGCAGTTCGCGATCGCGGCCGGCGTGCTCTACGTCATCGAGGCCAACCCCCGGGCGAGCCGGACGGTGCCGTTCGTCTCGAAGGCGCTCGGCATCCCGCTGGCCAAGGCGGCCTCGCTGATCATGGTGGGGCACAGCGTGCGCGACCTCGTGGAAAGCGGTCTGCTGCCCGAGCAGGACGGCTCGGACGTCCCCCTCGACTCGCCGATCTCGGTGAAGGAGGCCGTGCTGCCCTTCAAGCGGTTCCGAACGAAAGAGGGGCAGGTCGTCGACAGCGTCCTCAGCCCCGAGATGCGCTCGACCGGCGAGGTCATGGGCATCGACCGCGACTTCCCCCGGGCGTTCGCGAAGAGCCAGACGGCCGCCTACGGTGGGCTCCCGACGTCGGGCACCGTCTTCGTCAGCGTCGCGGACCGCGACAAGCGGGCGATCGTGTTGCCGGTCCTGCGCCTCCAGCAACTCGGGTTCCGCATCCTCGCGACCGAGGGGACGGCCACCGTCCTCGTGCGCAACGGCATCCACGCCGACACCGTCGACAAGTTCAGCGCCGGGGGCCACTCGGTCGTCGACCTGATCAACGCCGACGAGGTCGACATCGTGATCAACACCCCGAGCGGGTCGAGCGCCCGAGCCGACGGGTACGAGATCCGCGCGGCGACCGTGGCGGCCGACAAGGCCCTCTTCACGACCATCGCGCAGCTCGGAGCGGCCGTCGCCTCGATCGAGGCCGTGCAGAGCGACCTCGAGGTCACGAGCCTGCAGGACTACGGTCTCGCCCGGGCGGCCCGACGGTGAGCTCGTCGTTCGGCGACCGGCTCGCGGCGGCGTTCGCCGCGACCGGTCCGCTCTGCGTCGGCATCGACCCCCACCCCTACCTCCTGGACCAGTGGGGTCTCTCGTCCGACGCCTCGGGCGTGCGTGAGTTCGGCCTGCGCGTCGTCGACGGCCTGGTCGGCTCGGCATCGATCGTCAAGCCGCAGGTCGCGTTCTTCGAACGCTGGGGCTCCGCGGGGTTCGCAGCCCTCGAGGACGTCCTCGAGGCCGGTCGCGAGCGGGGCCTGCTGCAGATCGGTGACGCCAAGCGGGGCGACATCGGCTCGACGATGGACGGCTACGGTGACGCGTGGTTCGACGAGTCGTCGGCGTTGCGGGTCGACGCCCTGACCGTCTCGCCCTATCTCGGCTTCGATTCCATGACCGGGCTGGTGACGCGGGCACGGGCCGTCGGCGCAGGTGTGTTCGTGTTGGCCGCGACGTCCAACGTCGAGGCGCTGGCGACCCAGACGGCCGTGCGGACCGACGCCCACGGCGCGGAGGGCACCGTCGCGAGCGGTATCGTCGACGACGTGCTCCATGACAACCAGACGGCGGGCGACGCCCCGTTCGGCAGCGTCGGCCTCGTGCTCGGCGCGACCGTCGACCTCGACGACTACGGCATCGACACCACGCGGCTGACGACGACGCCGGTGCTCGCCCCGGGGTTCGGCCACCAGGGCGCGTCCTATGCCGACCTCCCTCGACTCTTCGGCCCTGCCGCCGGCGCCGTGCTGGTCTCCGCCTCCCGTGCCCTCCTCTCGGCGGGTCCGGCGGGGTTCGCCGACGCGGTCCGTCGTGACGCCGACGAGGTGCGTTCGTGCCTCGTCTGACCCCGCCCCCCGACGCCCGGGCCGCGGCGGCCCGCGCCGCGGTGGCCGCACGACGTGGGCGCGCCGCCGTCAAGAACGCCGTCGCCTCGCGGACCCGGAGCGCCCTCGACGTCGCCGAGGCCGCCTGGGCCGGTGAACCCACGAGCCCCGAGGGGTCGCTCAGGGTCCGCGAGCTGCTCACCAGCATCCCGGGGATCGGCCCGACCCGCGTCGCCCGCATCATGACCGAACTCGGCATCGCCGAGTCGAAACGGGTCGGCGGGCTCGGGGTCAGGCAACGCCGCATCCTCGGCGACTGGCTCGCCGTCCGCGAGGCCAAGGGACGCCTCCGGTCCCGGCTGGTCGTCCTGGCCGGTCCCACGGCCGTGGGCAAGGGCACCGTCTCGACGTACATCCGCGAGAACTACCCCGACGTGCACCTCAGCGTGTCCGCGACGACCCGTGCCCCGCGACCCGGCGAGGTCGACGGGGTCCATTACTACTTCGTGGACGACGCCGAGTTCGACCGCATGATCCGCGACCGCGAACTGCTCGAGTACGCCACGGTCCACAACTCCTACCGCTACGGCACGCCCCGCCCCCCGCTGGACGCCGCGTTGAACGAGGGTCGCAGCGTGCTGCTCGAGATCGACCTGCAGGGCGCCCGTCTCGTCCGGGCCGCGATGCCCGAGGCCGTGCTCGTCTTCCTCCTGCCCCCGACCTGGGACGAACTAGTCCGTCGACTCATCGGTCGAGGCACCGAGGACGCCGCCGAACAGCAGCGCCGACTCGAGACCGCGAAGGTCGAGCTGGCCGCCCAGGACGAGTTCGACGCGCGTGTCGTGAACCACGACGTGGCCGAAGCGGCCCGCGAGGTCGTAGAATTGATGACTGCGCCCGAACCGGGCCGTACCCGCGCGTGACCCGCGCCCCGATCTTGGTGCCCACGCTCGTCCCGAGCGGTGGCGGCACCGACCCCCATCGACACGAGGAGCAACCAATGGCCGACAAGAACCAGGGCATCATCGATCCCCCCATCGACGAGCTGCTGTCGAAGGTCGAGTCGAAGTACGCACTCGTCATCTTCGCCTCCAAGCGCGCGCGTCAGATCAACGACTACTACGCCGACCTGCACGAGGGCAGCCTCTTCGACAACGTCGGCCCCCTCGTCGACAGCTCGATCGACGACAAGCCCCTGTCGGTCGCCATGCACGAGATCAACGAGGACAAGCTCGAGGTGAAGCCGCTCGCGGCTCCGGCCGAGTAGCTCGACGACACGACCAGCCTCTCTGACGGTGGTCGGTCCTATCATCTGACGAGGCCCCCGGGAGTCCATCCCGCGGGGCCTCATCGCGTCCGCACCCCGATCGACACCCAGAGGAACACCGTGAGCCTGACCGACACGACGACCGACCCCGCCACGACGGCATCGACCTCCCTGCGACTGTTCACGTCCGAGTCGGTCACCGAGGGCCACCCCGACAAGATCTGCGACCAGATCTCGGACGGCATCCTCGACGCGCTGCTCGCGGTCGACCCCGCCAGCAGGGTCGCGGTCGAGACAATGGTCACCACGGGGCTCGTGCACGTCGCCGGCGAGGTCACGACCAAGGGCTACGTCGACATCCCGACGATCGTGCGCGACCTCATCGTGGGCATCGGCTACGACTCGTCCGCCGTGAGCTTCGACGGTCGCACCTGCGGCGTCGAGGTCTCGATCGGATCGCAGTCTCCCGACATCGCCCAGGGCGTCGACACCGCCCTGGAGGCGCGTGGCGGCGATGACGATCTGCTCAACCGTCAGGGGGCGGGCGACCAAGGCATCATGTTCGGCTACGCCACCAACGAGACGCCCCAGTTCATGCCTCTCCCGGTCTGGCTCGCCCACCGGCTGGCCGAGCGTCTCGCGGCCGTGCGCAAGTCGGGCACCCTCGACTACCTCCGGCCCGACGGCAAGACCCAGGTGACGGTCGGTTACGACGGTGTCGTACCCAAGACGGTCGACACGGTCGTCCTGTCGACGCAGCACTCACCCGCGGTCTCGAGCGAACAGCTCGAGTCCGACGTCATCGAGCACGTCATCCGCCCCGTCCTCGGCGAGGCCGGGCTCTCGTCCGCCGACACGCGGTTCATCATCAACCCGACCGGCAGGTTCGAGATCGGGGGCCCACAGGGCGACGCCGGCCTCACCGGCCGCAAGATCATCGTCGACACCTATGGCGGCGCGAGCCGTCACGGCGGGGGCGCGTTCTCGGGCAAGGACCCCTCGAAGGTCGACCGCTCCGCCGCGTACGCCATGCGCTGGGTGGCCAAGAACGCCGTCGCCGCCGGTCTCGCCGACCGGCTCGAACTCCAGGTGGCCTACGCGATCGGGCGGGCCGCACCCGTCGGTCTCTACGTCGAGACCTTCGGCACGGGGCACGTCGGCGACGACGTCATCACGGCCGCCATCGAGACGGTGTTCGACCTCCGCCCGGCGGCGATCATCCGCGACCTCGACCTGCTCCGGCCGATCTACTCGGCGACGTCGACCTACGGCCACTTCGGTCGCGACCTGCCCGACTTCACCTGGGAGGCGCTCGACCGCGTCGACGCCCTCCGGGCCGCCGCCGGGCTCTGACCGTGGCGGCGGCCCCCGCGGCCCTCGCCGAGGGCGGCCCGCGCGTCGTCCGGGCGCTGGGCGAATCGCCCCTGCCGCCGCCCGACCGGTTGTTCGACTACGCCGCGCCCGAGCGGCTGCGCGACCAGGTCGCCCCGGGCATCCGCGTCAAGTTCCCCCTCCGCTCGGCCGGACGCATCGCCGACGGATTCGTCGTCGAGGTCGCGTCGTCGTCCGAGCACGGTGGTGACCTGTCCGAGATCGAGGACGTCGTGTCGACCGTGTCGGTCCTGGCACCCGAGGTGTGGCGCCTGGCGCGTGCCGTGGCCGACCGGGCCGGCGGGTCGGCCAGCGACGTCGTGCGGCTCGCGGTCCCTCCGCGTCAGGTCCGAGTGGAGAAGGCGTACCTGGCGGCCGCCGAGAGCCCGTCCTCGCCGACACCGGAACCCGCCGACCCGACGCCGTCACCCGCGGACGCCGCGCCCACACCCGCGGACGCCGCGCCGCCCGTCCGGGACGACGATCCCGTCCCGGTCGTCGTGGGCTACCGCTCGACCGACCTCGCCGGACTCGTCGCTGCCCGTGGTCGCGCGGCGGTCGACGCCGTGCCCCTGCTGGTCGAGTTGCCCGACGGAGCCTGGGTGGGTCACTGGGCGCTGACGGCCGCCCAACTCGCCGCGGTCGCTGTCGCCGCAGGCGCGAACGCCGTGGTCGCGGTCCCCGACTACCGCGACGAAGAGCACGTCCTCCAGGCCCTCACGGCCGTCCTCCCGCCCGCCCGCGTCGTGCGGCTCGACTCACGGCAGTCCAACGCCGACCGGTACCGCGCGCTGCTCCGTGCCCGGGGCGACGAGCCCGTGGTCGTCGTCGGCAACAGGTCCGTCCTGCTCGCGCCCTCGGCCAGGCTCGGGGTCGTCGTGGTGTTCGACGACGGCGACCCGTCCTTCGGCGAGCCGCTCGCCCCCTACGTGCACGCCCGCGACACCGCCCTGCTCCGACAGGCGCAGCAAGACACGGCCCTGGTGTTCCTCGGCCACTCGCGCAGCACCGCCGTCCAGCGCCTCGTCGCGCTCGGCTTCCTGGCCGAGGTGCGTCCCGACCCGCGCTACCAGCCCCGGGTCGTGCCGCCCGTGCGTCCGGCGGCCCCGGACGGCTTCGCGGCGCAGGCTCGCCTCCCCTCGCCGGCCTATGCCGGGGCGCGGGCCGCGGCCGAGCACGGGCCCGTGCTGATCCAGGTCGCCTCTCCGGGCTACTCGCCTCGTCTGGCCTGCGTCGACTGCGGCGACACGGCGCGCTGCCTGCGCTGCAACGGCCCCCTCCAGCAGCGCGAACGCGGGGTGACCCCGGCCTGCGGCTGGTGCGGCGCCCTGGCCGTCTCGTGGCACTGCCGCACCTGTGAGGGCACGCGCATGCGGGCCGTCGGCACCGGTGCCTCGCGGACGGCCGACGAGCTCGGCAAGGCGTTCCCCGGGGTCCGCATCATCGTCTCGGACGGCACCCGGGCCCTGACCCACGTCGACGCCGACCCGGCCATCGTCGTCGCGACCCGCGGGGCCGAGCCGGTCGCCCCGGGTGGCTACCGGGCCGTCCTGCTGCTCGACGGCGAACGCATGCTCGCGCGCGAGAGCCTCCGCGTCGCCGAGGACTGCCTCCGCTGGTGGGCCAACGCCACGGCCCTGGCGGCACGACGGGCCCCGGTCGTGCTGGTCGGGGTGGGCGGCGCCATCGCCGCCGCCCTGGCCACGGGGGAGCTCGCCCGGTTCGTCTCCGCCGAGCTCGCCGATCGCCGCGTCCTGCGCTTCCCGCCGGCCGTCCGCGTGGCCACCGTGACCGGCACGGTCGACACCGTCGCGCGGGCACTCGACGACCTGCCCGACGAAGTCCGTTCCGAGACCCTCGGCCCGGTGGACGTCGAGTCCGCCGGGGTCCGTGCGATCGTCCGCTTCGACTACTCGCGGGGTCACGACGTGGCCCAGGCCCTCCGCTCCCAGGTCATCCGTGCGGCGACGGACCGGCGCAAGGCGCTCGGTCAGAAGCGCGCACGCGCCGTCCCTACACTCAGAGTGCGGTTCGACGACGTCGAGCCGTTCGCCGACTGACCCGCCAGGAACCCCATGCGCCTCGTCTTCGCCGGCAGCCCCGCCGCTGCCGTGCCCTCGCTCACCGCCCTCGCCGACGGCCCTCACGAGGTCGTCGCCGTGCTGACCCGCGACGACACCCCCCAGGGACGCCGACGCGTCCTGACCCCCACGCCCGTCGCCGTCGCGGCCGACCGCCCCGGTCTCCGCGTCGTGAAGGCCCGACGCATCACACCCGCGGTCCCGGCCGCGCTCTCGGCGCTCGATCCCGCCCTCGGCGTCGTCGTGGCCTACGGTGCCCTGCTGCGTGAGCCCCTGCTCGGTGCGCCCCGCCTCGGCTGGGTCAACCTGCACTTCTCCCTGCTGCCCGCCTGGCGCGGTGCGGCCCCCGTCCAGCGGTCGCTCATGGCGGGCGGCGCCGGGTCGGGCGCGGCGGTGTCCAGCCCGTCCCCGAACTCGCCGCGGGGGACGTCTACGGCCCCCGCGAACGCCGCCGCGACGGCACCGAGGCCGCGGGGGTGCTCCTCGCCGAACTCGCACGGTCCGGGTCCGCCCTGCTGGTCGACGTCGTCGCCCGCCTCGCCGACGGCACGGCCGTGTCGAGGGCCCAGACCGGCGAGGTCACGCTCGCCCCCAAGCTGACCCTCGCCGACGGCGTCCTCGACGTCTCGCGTCCGGCGGCCGAGCTGATCGACCGTTTCCGCGGTGTGACGCCCGAGCCCGGTGCCCGCGTCGACCTCGACGGCACGGTCCTCAAGATCACGGAGGCGCGGGTGACGTCGGTCGACGAGCCCCCTCTCGAGGCCGGTCGCCTCGAGTCCCGGGGCCGCCGTGTGCTGCTGGGCACCGCCTCCTCGCCCGTCGAGCTCGTCCGGGTGCAACCGGCGGGCAAGAAAGAGATGTCGGCAGCCGACTGGTGGCGAGGGCTGCCCGGCGGGGTCGACCGCCGCGTGACCCCGTCCACCGCGGCCGCCCGGGCCGACACCGACACCGACACGAAGAGCGCCTCATGAGCCGAGTCCAGCCCGCCCGCCAGGTCGCCCTCGACGTCCTCCGGGCCGTCGAGCAGGACGACGCCTACGCGAACCTCCTGCTGCCGCAACGCATCGTCCGGGCCCGTCTAGGAGCACAGGACGCGGGGCTCGCGACCGAACTCACCTACGGCACCCTGCGCCTCCGGGGCTACTACGACCGCGTGATCGCGCTGGCCGCCCGCCGAGGCACCGACGCGATCGACCCGGCGCTCCTCGACGTCCTGAGACTCGGCACGCACCAGCTGCTCTCGACGCGGGTGGCGGTCCATGCAGCCGTCGACGAGAGCGTCGAGCTCGCGCGTCAGGTGGGCAGCCGGTCGGGTACGGGCTTCGTGAACGGGGTGCTCCGCACCATCTCGCGGTCGACGCCCGACGAGTGGCGCGAGCGCGTCCTGGCCGGCACGACCGGTGACGACGACCGTCTGGCGGCGGAGTGGTCGCACCCCGCGTGGGTCGTGCGCGCGTTCCGCCGCTCGCTGGCCGCCGAGGGCCGTGAGGACGAACTCGTCGCCCTGCTGTCGGCCGACAACGACGCTCCGAAGGTCAGTCTCGTCGCCCTGCCCGGGCTCGCCGAGGTCTCCGAGCTCGGCGCCCCGGGCGGCCGTCTCCCGCCGCTCGCCGCGACGAGCGGTGGGGGAGACCCGGCGCAACTGACGGCCGTCCGCGAGGGGCGCGCCCGCGTGCAGGACGAAGGATCACAACTCGCGGCACTGCTGCTCAGCCGTCACCGGCCCGCCGGGCCCGGAGAACGCTGGCTCGACATGTGTGCGGGCCCCGGCGGCAAGGCCGCCCTGCTGGGCGCCGAGGCCGCTCGGGCAGGCGCCCACCTCGTCGCCAACGAGCTCGTCCCGGCCCGGGCCGGTCTCGTCCGACAGGCCCTCGAGGCCGTCCCCGGCGACGTCGAGGTGCTCGAGGGTGACGCCACCCGGTTCGGGGCGGAACAGCCCGGGGGCTTCGACCGCATCCTGCTCGACGCGCCCTGCACCGGTCTCGGGGCCCTGCGGCGACGGCCCGAGGCCCGGTGGCGCAAGCAGCCGGCCGACGTCGGACAGCTCACGGCCCTGCAGACGCGCCTGTTCGCCAGCGCACTGGACGCTCTCGCACCCGGGGGAGTCCTGGCTTACGTGACCTGCTCGCCACACACGGCCGAGACCCGCGGCGTCGTCGAGGCGGGGCTCCGGGGCCGTGACGACGACCTCGTGCTGCTCGACGCGACGGCGGGCGTCGAGCGCATCGCCGGACGGTCCGTCGACCTCGCGTCGGCACCGTTCGTCCAGCTCTGGCCGCACCGTCACGGCACCGACGCCATGTTCGTGGCCCTGATCGAGAAACGCGCCGGACGGTAGGCTCGTCCCGTGTCGATCCGCATCAGCCCCAGCATCCTCTCGGCCGACTTCGCCAACCTCGAACGCGACCTGCAGCGCATCTCGACCGCCGACCTCGTGCACGTCGACGTCATGGACGGCCACTTCGTGCCCAACCTCACCCTCGGTCTGCCCGTCGTGCAGCGTCTCGGCGAGGTCAGCCCGGTGCCGCTCGACCTGCACCTCATGATCGACGACGCCGACCACTGGGCGCCTCGCTACGCCGAGACGGGTGCCTTCTCGGTGACCTTCTCCGCCGAGGCCGCGACCGACCCCGTGTCGACGGCGCGCGCCATCCGCAGCAACGGGGCACGTGCCTCCGTCGCGGTCAAGCCGGGCACCGACCTCGAGCCCTATCTCCAGACCCTCGACGCGTACGACATGATCCTCGTCATGACCGTCGAGCCGGGCTTCGGTGGGCAGTCCTTCATGTCCGAGACGATGACCAAGCTGGCGCGCGCCCGCGACGCCGTGCGCGCCTCCGGGCTCGACGTCTGGCTCGAGGTCGACGGCGGCATCACGACCGAGACGATCGTCACCGCCGTCGAGAACGGTGCCGACACGGTGGTCGCCGGGTCCGCCGTCTACGGCGGGTCGCCCGTCGACAACATCGCTGCACTCCGGGCGGCCGCCGCGACGGTAGCCTTGACGTCGTGAAATCCTTCGACGACCTGTACCTCGAGCTCAGCGACAAGGCCCGCGACCGGCCCGAGGGGTCGGGCACCGTGGCCGAACTCGACGCCGGCGTGCACCAGATCGGCAAGAAGATCGTCGAAGAGGCCGCCGAGGTCTGGATGGCCGCCGAGTACGAGGGTGACGTCGCGACCGCCGAAGAGATCTCCCAGCTGCTCTACCACCTGCAGGTCATGATGATCGCCAAGGGCATCACCCCGGCCGACGTCTACCGACATCTCTGAGTCGGCCTCCGTCACCCCCGTTCGTCACGCCGCTCGCGCGGCACCCCAGCAGACAGAGAACCCCATGCTCCGCGTCGCAGTGCCCAACAAGGGATCGCTCAGCGAGACCGCCTCCGCCATGCTCGCCGAGGCCGGCTACACCGGTCGCCGAGACCCCAAGACCCTCCACGTCGAAGACCCGCGCAACGGCGTCGAGTTCTTCTACCTCCGTCCGCGCGACATCGCGACCTACGTGGGGTCGGGTGCCCTCGACGTCGGCATCACGGGCCGCGACCTGCTGCTCGACTCGCACTCGCCGGCCCACGAGGTCGCCCCCCTCGACTTCGGTGGCTCGACCTTCCGCTTCGCGGGCCCTCCCGGCCGTTTCGCCGATCTCCGCCAGCTCCAGGGCACCCGGGTCGCCACCAGCTACGCCGGCCTCGTCGGCTCGTTCCTCGAGAGTCACGGAGTCACGGCGACGCTCGTACCGCTCGACGGCGCCGTCGAGAGCGCGGTGCAGCTGGGCGTCGCCGACGCCGTGGCCGACGTCGTCTCGACCGGCGCCACCCTGCGTGCGGCGGGGCTCGAGATCTTCGGGCCGGTCATCCTCGAGTCGACCGCCGTCCTCATCTCGTCCGATGCCGAGGTCGACGGCCTCGCGGTCCTCCACCGTCGCCTGCAGGGCGTGCTCGTCGCCCGGCAGTACGTCCTGATGGACTACGACGTCCCGGTCGCCAAGCTCGACGCCGCGACCGCCGTGGCCGGCGGCATGGAGTCGCCGACCGTCTCCCCGCTGCACGATCGCGACTGGGCCGCCGTCCGTGTGATGGTCCCGCGGTCCGACACGAACCAGGTCATGGACGCCCTCTACGACCTCGGTGCCCGGGCCATCCTGGTCAGCCCGATCCACGCCGCGAGGCTGTAGCCGTGCCCGCCGACGACGCGGTCGCCACCGGCGCGGTCGCTGCGGACGCGTCCCTCGCCGTCCGCGTCATCCCGTGCCTCGACGTGGCCGCAGGCCGCGTGGTCAAGGGCGTCAACTTCCTCGACCTGCGAGACGCGGGCGACCCGGTCGAGCTGGCCCGCACCTACTACGAGCAGGGTGCCGACGAGATCACCTTCCTCGACGTCACGGCCACGGTCGACGAACGGTCGACCACCTACGACGTCGTCCGGGCGACCGCCGAGCAGGTCTTCATCCCGTTGACGGTCGGTGGCGGCGTTCGCACCACAGACGACGTCGCGCGGCTGCAGGCGGCCGGGGCGGACAAGATCGGCGTGAACAGCGCCGCCATCGCCCGACCCGACCTCATCGGCGAGATCGCCGACCGGTTCGGAGCACAGGCGGTCGTCCTCTCGCTCGACGTCAAGCGGTCCACCGGCACCCCGTCGGGCTTCGTCGTCACGACCCACGGCGGCCGCACCGAGACGACCCTCGACGCGCTCACCTGGGCCCGTGAGGCCATCGAACGCGGGGCGGGCGAATTGCTCGTCAACTCGATCGACGCCGACGGCACCAAACAGGGCTTCGACCTCGAACTCGTCCGTGCCATGCGCGACCTCAGTCGGGTGCCGGTCATCGCGTCCGGAGGCGCGGGTCGGCCCGAGCACTTCGCCCCCGCCATCGAGGCGGGGGCCGACGCCGCGCTCGCGGCCTCGGTCTTCCACAACGGCGAACTCACCGTCGGCCAGGTCAAGGACGAGCTGGCTCGATCCGGGGCGATCGTCCGCTGAAGCGGGCCGTCATTCCTCGGAAACCGCACCCGACCACGCGACACCGCACCGCACCGCACCACCGCATCGCACCGAGGAGCACACCATGACCGACCAGCTGACGCGTGAGACGGTCGAGCCCGTCGTCGCCCGTGCCCGGTTCGACGCGTCGGGCCTGCTGCCCGCCATCATCCAGCAGGAGGGCACGAAGGACGTGCTCATGATGGGTTGGATGGACGCCGAGGCGCTCCGCCGCACGCTCACCGAGGGGCGCGTCACCTTCTGGTCCCGGTCTCGTCAGGAGTACTGGCGGAAGGGCGACACGTCCGGTCACGCCCAGTTCGTCCGCGCCGCCGCCCTCGACTGCGACGACGACGTGCTGCTCGTCACCGTCGAGCAGATCGGTGCGGCCTGTCACACGGGTTCCCATTCCTGTTTCGAGGTCGACCCGCTCGAGCCGGCCACCGCCTCCTCGTCCCTGCCGTCCGGCGACACCGACCCCACCGGAGGCCTCCGTGGCTGACGCCCCGATCCGCACCTCGACGACCCGGGCCCAGTTCGACGCGCGGCTGGCCGGCCACCGGGTCGTCCCGGTCGTGCGCGACCTCTTCGCCGACGGCGAGACCCCGGTCGGGGTGTACCGCAAGCTGGCGGACGGCCGGCCCGGCAGCTTCCTGCTCGAGTCGGCGGCCCAGGGCGGCATCTGGTCCCGGTGGTCCTTCGTGGGCGTCTCGTCCTTCGGCGTCCTCACAGCCGACCACGGCGAAGCTCGGTGGATCGACTACGGCATCGACCGCGAGCGGGCCCTGGGTGACGCCACGGGCCGCCCGCTCGAGGTGCTCTCCGCCCTGCACCACCGGTGGGCCACCCCGCGCATCGACGGGATGCCGCCCCTCACCGGCGGCCTGGTCGGTTTCATCGGCTGGGAGGCCGTACGAGAGCTCGAGCACCTGCCCGACGGGCCGCCTGCCGAGTTCACGGTGCCCTCTCAGGCGCTCAGCTTCGTCTCCGAGCTCGTGGCCCTCGACCACCGCACGGGTGCCGTCCTGCTCGTCGCGACCGCGTTGAACGACGGCACCGACGACCCCGACGACCTGTGGGCCGACGCGCAGTCGCGACTCGACGACCTGCAGTCCCGCCTCGCGGCCCCGAGCGAGGCCTTCCTGTCCGACGTCGACCTGACCATCGAGGCCACGCCCACTCGACGCTCGACCGACGACGAGTACGCGCACGCCATCCAGCGGTCGAAGCAGTTCATCCACGACGGCGACGTCTTCCAGGTCGTCATCTCCCAGCGCTTCGACCACGAGGTCACGGCCGAACCGCTCGACGTCTACCGGGTGCTGCGGACGCTCAACCCCAGCCCGTACATGTACCTGGTGACGCTCGACGACGTGCAGGGCCGTCCGTACACCATCGTCGGCTCGTCGCCCGAGGCGCTGGTCAAGGTCGACGGCCGCCGGGCCTACACGCATCCCATCGCCGGGTCGAAGCCCCGGGGCGGGTCGCCCGACGAGGACCAGCGCTACGCCGACGAGCTCGCCTCGGACGAGAAAGAACGCGCCGAGCACCTCATGCTGGTCGACTTGGCCCGCAACGACCTGCTCAAGGTGTGCACGCCCGGCACCGTCGAGGTCACCGAGTTCATGCAGGTCGAACGGTTCAGCCACATCATGCACCTCGTGTCCAGCGTCGAGGGCGACCTGGCCCCCGGCAAGGACGCCATCGACGCGTTCCGGGCCACCTTCCCGGCCGGGACGCTGTCGGGTGCCCCCAAGCCGCGGGCCCTCGAGATCATCGACGAGCTCGAGCCGGCCCAGCGCGGCGTCTACGGGGGAGTGGTCGGTTACTTCGACTTCGCCGGCTCTGCCGACGTCGCGATCGCGATCCGCACCGTCCTCCTGCAGGACGGCGTGGCCCGCGTCCAGGCGGGCGCCGGACTCGTCGCCGACAGCGACCCGGTCGCCGAGAACCAGGAGGCGCGCAACAAGGCCGCGGCCCCCTTGCGTGCCGTCGCGGTCGCCAACGCCATGACACGGCTCCGCTGATGCCCGCTCGTCGCCTCAAGCTCATGACGATCTCGGCAGGCATCCTGCTCGCGGGGCTCGCCCTGCTGTCCTGGACGCAGGACTGGTTCCACGTCGTCGTCGCGTCACCCCAGGGTGGAGACCTGCCCCTCGACATCGCCGGCGACGTCGCCGGTGCGCCGTTGTCCGCCCTCTCGCTGGCCAGCCTGGCACTCTTCGGGGCGCTCACGATCGCCGGTCGGGTGTTCCGCGTCGTCCTGGGGGTGCTGCAGGTGGCGCTGGGAGTCAGCGTCGTCGTCACGACGGCGACGGCCCTGGCCGACCCCGTGCGCGCGTCGGGCAGCGCCGTGACGACCGCCACGGGCGTCGACGGCACCGACTCGATCCGGGGCATCGTCTCGTCGGTCGAGCCGACGGCCTGGCCCTGGCTCGGGCTCGTGGCCGGCGTGCTGGCCGCACTCCTCGGCGTCGCCACCGTGCTCCTCGCGGGCGCCTGGCCCCAGGCCACCCGGAAGTACTCCGCGACGCGACTCGTCGCAGCAGATCCTGCGGCCGATCCCGCGGCCGCCTGGGACGCGCTCTCGGGCGGCGACGACCCGACCGACGCCCCCTCGCGCCCCGACGAGGGCGGGTCGAGCCCCACCGAGCCGGGCCGTACCCGGTAGACTCGGCCCCCGTACCGACCTGATCCAAGGAGCACTGTGAGCACGAACACGACGAGCACCCCCTCCGGTGGCGACGCGCCCCTGAAGAACGCCCCGGCGAAGGTCGACTCCGGCTCGAAGGGCCGCGACACCGAGACGGCCGACGACCTCGGGCACGGCAACTCGCCCGCGGCCTGGACCGCCGTGGTCATCATGCTGGTCGGCTTCGCCATCGGCACCCTGGCGTTCTTCCTCGACGTCCCGTGGATCGTCTGGGCCTCCGCCGGCCTGGTCGTCGTCGGACTGATCGTGGGTCTGGTGCTCAAGAAGGCCGGTTACGGAGTGGGCGGCCACCGCTACGTTCCGAAGGCCCACAACTAGGTGCTCGACGACCTGTACGCGGGTGCGGTGGCCGACGCCGCAGCACGCCGTGAGTCCCTTCCGTTCGCCGCCGTCGAGGCGGCGGCTCTGTCGCGCGACCCCGCCCTCGACGCCCGCGCCGCCCTCGCCCCGGCCGACCGCGTCAAGGTCATCGCCGAGGTCAAGCGTGCGAGCCCGTCTCGCGGCCACCTCTCGACCATCGCCGACCCGGCGTCATTGGCCGTCTCCTACGCGGCCGGGGGAGCGAGCGCGATCAGCGTGCTCACCGAGGGCCGCAAGTTCAAGGGCTCCCTCGCCGATCTCGAAGCGGTCCGCGCCGCCGTCGACGTCCCCGTCCTCCGCAAGGACTTCATCGCCGACGCGTACCAGGTCTTCGAGGCCAGGGCGGCCGGTGCCGACCTCGTCCTGCTGATCGTGGCCGGGCTCGAGCAGCCCCGTCTCGTCGAGTTGCACGACCTCGTGCGGCAGCTCGGCATGACGGCCCTGATCGAGGCGCACTCCGCCGACGAGGTGTCACGAGGCCTCGATGCCGGCGCCACCGTCCTCGGCGTCAACGCGCGCGACCTGACGACCTTCGAACTAGACCGTGACCTGTTCGGTCGCCTGTCCGACTCGATCCCGTCGGGCGTCACCCGCGTCGCCGAGTCGGCCGTCTCGTCTCCCGACGACGTCGCCCACTACCGTCGCTCGGGTGCCGACGTCGTTCTCGTGGGCGAGGCCCTCGTGACCCACGGCGACCCCGCCGACGCCATCACCCGCTTCCTGGAGGTCTGACCATGGCATTACGCGACGAGACGGGCCCGTACTTCGGTTCGTTCGGTGGGCGCTTCGTGCCCGAGTCCCTCGTGGCCGCTCTCGACGAGCTCGACGCGGCCTACAAGGCCGCAGCCGTCGACCCCGAGTTCGCCGCCGAGTTGACGGCTCTGCACGCCACCTACACGGGTCGGCCGTCGATCATCACCGAGGTGCCGCGGTTCGCCCAGCACGCAGGCGGCGCCCGCATCATCCTGAAGCGTGAAGACCTCAACCACACGGGCTCGCACAAGATCAACAACGTGCTCGGGCAGGCCCTGCTGGCCCGCAAACTCGGCAAGACCCGTCTGATCGCCGAGACCGGTGCGGGTCAACACGGCGTCGCCACGGCCACCGCGGCCGCCCTCTTCGGCATGGAGTGCGTCGTCTACATGGGGCAGGTCGACACCGAGCGCCAGGCGCTCAACGTCGCGCGGATGCGCCTGCTCGGGGCCGAGGTGGTCTCGGTCACGACCGGCTCCCGCACCCTCAAGGACGCCATCAACGACGCCATGCGCGACTGGGTCGCCAGCGTCGACACCACGCACTACGTGCTGGGCACCGTCGCCGGCCCGCACCCCTTCCCCGCCATGGTGCGCGACTTCCACAAGATCATCGGCGAAGAGGCCCGCCAGCAGGTCCTCGACCTGACCGGTGCGCTGCCCGACGCCGTCACGGCCTGCGTCGGCGGCGGCTCGAACGCGATGGGCATCTTCCATGCGTTCCTCGACGATCCCTCGGTCCGGCTCTTCGGCTTCGAGGCCGGCGGCGACGGCGTCGAGACGGGCCGCCACGCGGCCTCGATCACGCTCGGCCGCATCGGCAACCTGCAGGGCACCAAGTCCTACCTCATGCAAGACGAGGACGGTCAGACCCTCGAGAGCCACTCCATCTCGGCAGGTCTCGACTACCCGAGCGTCGGCCCGGAGCACGCCTGGCTGTCCGAGTCGGGTCGGGCCGAGTACCAGCCGATCACCGACGACGAGGCCATGCAGGCTTTCCGTCTGCTCTCGCAGACCGAGGGCATCATGCCGGCCATCGAGTCGGCACACGCCCTGGCGGGCACGATCAAGCTCGGCCTCGAGCACCCCGACTGGACGATCCTGGTCTCTCTCAGCGGGCGTGGCGACAAGGACGTCTCGACCGCGAGCCGGTACTTCGGCGTCCTCGACGAGAAGGCGCAGCAGCTGTGACCGCGCCGGGCGCCAGCAAGGTCGGCGACGCGATCCGGGCTCGGCGAGATGCCGGGAGCGGTGCCGTCGTGGGGTACCTGCCCGTCGGGTTCCCCGACCTCGACACGAGCATCGACGCCGCGGTGGCGATGGCCGAGAACGGCATCGACGTCATCGAACTGGGCATCCCGTACTCCGACCCGGTGATGGACGGGCCGGTGATCCAGGCTGCGACGCAGCGGTCCCTCGCCGAAGGGTTCCGCGTGCGCGACGTCTTCACGGCGATCCGCGAGATCACCTCGCGCGTCGACGCCCCCGTCATCCCCATGACCTACTGGAACCCGGTCGAGCAGTACGGCGTCCAGCGCTTCGCCGACGATCTCGCGGCCGCGGGCGGTGCCGGGCTCATCACCCCCGACCTGATCCCCGACGAAGCCGACGCATGGATGTCCGCCGCCCTGGCCGCCGATCTCGACCGCGTCTTCCTGGCCGCTCCGTCGTCCAGCGAATCGCGCCTCCGACAGGCCGTCGCGAGCAGTCGCGGCTTCGTCTACACCGTCTCGACGATGGGCATCACGGGTGCCCGCACCGACGTCGACGCAGCGGCCAGCACGCTCGTCGCCCGACTCCGCGAGGTGGGCGTCGAGAACGCCTGTGTCGGCCTCGGCATCTCCACCGCCCAGCAGGTCCGAGAAGTGCTCGAATACGCCGACGGCGCCATCATCGGTTCGGCCTTCGTGCGCGCCCTCGCCGACGGCGGGGTCGAACGCCTCGCCGAGGTCTCCGCCGGCCTCTCGTCCGGCGCGGCCCCGTCCGCTTCCTGACCTTCTCGGGGCCGACGCCCTGGCGCTAGAGTCGTCATCCGTCGGGTGACCGACGCCCCGCACCCCTCCGAAAGGCACCACGCCCGTGTTCGTTCCCCTGAGCATCCCGAGCCCGTCGGCCGCCTGGCAGTACTTCGACGTCACCGCCTGGTTGAATTCGACCTTCGGGGCTTCGCTGCCCGGCTCGCTGCGCATCCACGCCTACGCCCTCTGCATCCTCGTCGGCATCGTCGCGGCGGTCGTCATCACGAACCACCGCCTCAACCGGCAGGGGGCCGAGAAGGGCATCGTCATCGACGTGGCCATCTGGGCCGTGGTCTTCGGCATCGCGGGGGGACGCCTCTTCCACGTCATCACCCACCCGGCGGACTACTTCTCGTCGCCCGACCAGTACATCCACGTCCTGTTCGTGTGGGAGGGCGGCCTCGCCATCTACGGAGCTCTCCTGTTGGGCGCCGTGGGCGTCTGGCTCGGCTGCCGCTTCACCGGTCTGCGGTTCACGGTGTTCGCCGACGCCCTCGCCCCCGGACTGCTCGTCGCGCAGGCCTTCGGACGCCTCGGCAACTGGTTCAACCACGAGCTCTTCGGCATGCCGACCGACCTGCCCTGGGGCCTCGAGATCGAGTCGACGAACGCCGCCTACCCGACCGGCCTGCCCGAGGGCACGCTCTTCCACCCCACGTTCCTGTACGAGATCGTCTGGATGCTCGCCGGGGTCGCGATCCTGTTGCTCCTCGAGAAGAAGGCCCCGATGCAGTGGGGTCGGTCGCTCGCCTTCTACCTGATCTGGTACGGCATCGGCCGCGCCTGGTTCGAGTCGATCCGCACCGATCCCAGCCTCCTGTTCTTCGGCATCCGGACGAACGTCTGGATGAGCTTCTTCGCCGTCGTCCTCGGCATCGTCCTCTTCGTCGTCGCCGCACGTCGTCACACCGGCACCGTTCCCGGCCCCTACGTGCCCGGTCGCGCACCGAGCGAGCGGGCGTCTGCTGTAGACTCCGACGACACGTACACGGAGAACGACGAACCCGAGTTGGTCACCGTCGGCGCATCGGACGACAACACCGATCGCTCACCGCGTCCCTAGGTCGTCCACTCCACGACGACCGCGGGCCCGGCGCCCCACCGTCGTGGCGCCCGATCCTCTCCACCCCATCCCGGTGCGAACGATCCGCCCGCGACACGGTTCTGTGCACGCACCCGCGCCTCGTAAGATCGAGCGCAGTCGGCCCCTCCTGCCGGCGTGCACGCCCACGGTCGCCACGAGCCGACCTCTCCCGCCGAGTCGGGGCCGCCCACAGACCGCGGCCCCGTGAGGCACCTCGGGCCGACGTCGTCCCGCCCCCTGTCGGATCTCTTCGTGAGGACGGATTCCATGGCTCTCACGCCAGCACACCAGCAGTTCAGCACGGTCCCGGAGGCCAGCGGCCTGTACGACCCGCGCAACGAGAAGGACGCCTGCGGCCTCGCCATGGTCGCGACCCTCCGCGGAACCCCTGGCCACGACATCGTCGACACCGCCCTCCGCGCCCTTCGGAACCTCGAGCACCGAGGCGCCGTCGGCTCCGACGCCGGCACCGGCGACGGTGCGGGCATCCTCTGCCAGGTGCCGGACGAGTTCCTCCGCCACGAGGTCGACTTCGACCTGCCGCCGGCAGGTCAGTACGCGGTGGGCATCGCCTACCTGCCTCTCGACGAGCAGGAGCGCTCCGAGCTGAAGACGGGCATCGAGCGCATCGCCGACCTCGAGCACCTCGACGTGCTCGGCTGGCGCGAGGTCCCCGTCCGACCCGAAGAGCTGGGCACTCTCGCGCGGAACGCCATGCCCGCCTTCGAGCAGCTCTTCCTCGCCAGCAGGCACCACGACGCCGACGGCGTCCCGCTCGCCGGAGTCGCGCTGGACCGCCAGGCGTTCCGGCTTCGCAAGCGTGCCGAGCGCAAACTCTCGGCCTACTTCACCTCGCTGGGCAGCCGGACCATGGTCTACAAGGGCATGGTCACCACGTTGCAGCTGGAGCCGTTCTACCCCGACCTGAGCGACGAGCGCTTCGCGTCCAAGCTCGCCATCGTGCACTCTCGCTACTCGACGAACACGTTCCCGTCCTGGCCGCTGGCGCAACCGTTCCGCATGATCGCGCACAACGGCGAGATCAACACGGTGCGGGGCAACCGCAACTGGATGCGCGCCCGTCAGTCCCAGCTCGAGAACGAGCTGATCGGCGACCTCAAGCCCATCCTCCCGATCGTCAGCCCGGGGGCGAGCGACTCGGCGTCGTTCGACGAGGTCGTCGAACTGCTCAGCCTGACCGGCCGGTCGCTGCCGCACGCGGTCATGATGATGGTGCCCGAGGCGTGGGAGAACCAGGTCGACATCGACCCCACCCTGCGCGACTTCTACGAGTACCACTCCATGCTCATGGAGGCGTGGGACGGCCCGGCGGCCATCACGTTCACCGACGGCACGCACGTCGGTGCCACCCTCGACCGGAACGGTCTGCGCCCGGGCCGCTACCTCGTCACCGACGACGGCCTCGTGGTCCTCGCGAGCGAGATCGGCGTCATCGACGTCGATCCCGCCAAGGTGGTCCGCAAGGGTCGGCTCCGCCCCGGCAAGATGTTCCTGGTCGACACCGAGGCCGGGCGCATCATCGAGGACGACGAGATCAAGCGCGATCTCGCCACGGCGGCGCCGTACGGCGAGTGGCTCGCCGAGGGACGCATCCACCTCTCCGAGCTGCCCGAGCGTGAGCACATCGTGCACACCCCCGCGTCGGTCACCCGCCGTCAGCGCACCTTCGGGTACACCGAAGAAGAGGTCCGCATCCTGCTGACCCCGATGGCGAAGACCGGTGCGGAGCCCCTGGGGGCCATGGGAAGCGACACGCCGATCGCCGTCCTGTCAGAGCGCCCGCGCCTCCTGTTCGACTACTTCACGCAGCAGTTCGCCCAGGTGACGAACCCGCCTCTCGACTCGATCCGCGAGTCGGTGGTCACGTCGCTCAAGCTGGGCCTCGGCCCCGAGCGGAACCTGCTCGCCGCGACTCCAGAGCACGCCCGTCAGGTGATCCTGGACTTCCCGGTCATCGACAACGACGAGCTCGCGAAGATCCAGCACATCGACCCGAGCCCCGGGTCCCGCAAGACGTCGACCATCCGTGGGCTCTACCGGGCGGACAAGGGTCCGCGGGCGCTCGAGAAGCGCATCGCCGCCATGTGCAACGAGGTGGACGACGCCATCGAGGCCGGCGCCGAGTTCATCGTGCTCTCCGACCGCGACTCGAACGCCGACTTCGCCCCCGTACCGTCGCTCCTCATGATCGCCGCGGTTCACCATCACCTGATCCGCACCGAGAACCGCATGAAGGTCGGCCTGATCGTCGAGGCCGGCGACGTGCGCGAGGTGCACCACGTGGCCACCCTGATCGGCTACGGCGCGTCCGCGGTCAACCCGTACCTCGCGATGGAGACCTGCGAGAACCTCGTGCGCGCGGGCATGATCACGGGGTTGAGCCCCGAGGACGCCGTGCACAACCTCATCAAGGCGCTCGGCAAGGGTGTGCTGAAGATCATGTCGAAGATGGGCATCTCGACGGTGTCGAGCTACGCCGCGGCACAGGCGTTCGAGGCCGTGGGCCTCAGCCAGGAGTTCGTCGACACCTACTTCACCGGAACCTCGTCGATGCTCGGCGGCGTCGGCATCGACGTCATCGCGGCCGAGAACAAGCAGCGTCACACGAGCGCCTACCCCAGCGACGGCTCCGTCATCGCCCACGAGCGGCTGGCCACGGGCGGCGAGTACCAGTGGCGCCGCGAGGGCCCTCGTCACCTCTTCAACCCCGACACCGTGTTCCGGCTGCAGCACGCCACGCGCACGCGCCGCTACGACATCTTCCGTGAGTACACCAAGCTGGTCGACGACCAGGCCGAGCAGCTGATGACGCTGCGCGGGCTGTTCCGGCTCAAGCACGGCGTGCGGCCGCCCGTACCGCTCGACGAGGTCGAGCCCATCGAGGCGATCGTCAAGCGGTTCTCGACAGGGGCGATGAGCTACGGCTCGATCTCGCAAGAAGCCCACGAAACGCTCGCGATCGCGATGAACCGCCTCGGCGGGAAGTCCAACACCGGCGAGGGCGGTGAGGACGTCGACCGTCTGCTCGACCCCGAGCGCCGCAGTGCCGTCAAGCAGGTGGCCTCCGGCCGGTTCGGCGTCACGAGCATGTACCTGACGCACGCCACCGACATCCAGCTGAAGATGGCGCAGGGCGCCAAGCCCGGCGAGGGCGGTCAGCTGCCGCCGACCAAGGTCTCCCCCGGGGCCGCGCGCCCCCGCCACGCCACGGCGGGCGTGGGCCTCATCTCGCCGCCGCCGCACCACGACATCTACTCGATCGAAGACCTGAAGCAGCTCATCTTCGACGTCAAGCGTGCCAACCCCAAGGCCCGCGTCCACGTCAAGCTCGTGAGCCAGTCGGGCATCGGTGCCGTCGCGGCGGGGGTCACGAAGGCCCTGGCCGACGTCGTGCTCGTGTCCGGTCACGACGGGGGCACCGGCGCCAGTCCGCTGAACTCGCTGAAGCACGCGGGCACGCCCTGGGAGATCGGCTTGGCCGAGACCCAGCAGACCCTGATGCTGAACGGGATGCGCGACCGTGTCGTCGTGCAGGTCGACGGTCAGATGAAGACCGGTCGCGACGTCCTCATCGCCGCCCTGCTCGGCGGCGAGGAGTTCGGCTTCGCGACCGCGCCGCTCATCGTCGAGGGCTGCATCATGATGAGGGTCTGCCACCTCGACACCTGCCCGGTGGGCGTGGCGACGCAGAACCCCGAGCTCCGTGCCCGGTTCTCGGGCAAGCCCGAGTTCGTCGTCAACTTCTTCGAGTTCCTCGCCCAGGAGGTGCGTGAGTACCTGGCCGCCCTGGGGTTCCGCAGCCTCGACGAGGCCATCGGCCGGACGGACGTCCTCGACGTCGACCGCGCCGTCGACCACTGGAAGGCCTCGGGTCTCGACCTCGCCCCGGTGCTGGTCGGGCCGACCTTCGCCGACGACGAGCCCCGCCGCAACCACACCACGCAGGACCACGGCCTCGACGAGCACTTCGACGTCCAGTTGATCGAGCGCAGCGCCGATGTGCTCGAGAACGGCGGACACGTCGAGATCACCCTGCC
Source organism: Frigoribacterium sp. RIT-PI-h (assembly GCF_001297205.1). Taxonomy (NCBI): domain Bacteria; kingdom Bacillati; phylum Actinomycetota; class Actinomycetes; order Micrococcales; family Microbacteriaceae; genus Frigoribacterium; species Frigoribacterium sp. RIT-PI-h. The sequence continues at coordinate 125,923 of NZ_LHOZ01000065.1, forward strand.
CATCCGCAACACCGAGCGCGCGGTCGGCACCATGCTCGGGCACGAGGTCACCCTGCGACACGGCGAGCACGGGCTGCCCGACGGCAGCATCGAGATCAACCTCAGCGGTTCGGCCGGTCAGTCGCTCGGCGCCTTCCTGCCCTCCGGCATCACGCTGCGACTCGAGGGCGACAGCAACGACTACGTGGGCAAGGGCCTCTCCGGCGGCAACGTCGTCGTGCGCCCGCCCCGCGGCAGCGCGTTCGCCGCCGAGGAGAACGTCATCGCCGGCAACGTCATCGGCTACGGTGCCACCCAGGGCAGCATGTTCCTGCGCGGCATCGTGGGGGAGCGCTTCCTGGTCCGCAACTCCGGGGCCAGCGCGGTCGCCGAGGGCGTGGGCGACCACGCGCTCGAGTACATGACGGGCGGCCTCGCCGTCATCCTGGGCGACACGGGCCGCAACCTGGGTGCGGGCATGTCGGGAGGCACGGCCTACGTGCACCGGCTCAAGCCCGAACGGGTCAACGCCGAGGCGCTCGCGTCGGGTGAACTCGAACTCCACCCGCTCGGCAGCGCCGACGTCGAGATCCTCACCGATCTGCTGCAGCGGCACCTGACCGAGACCGGATCGCCCGTGGCCCAGCGCATGCTCGACGACCTCGACGCCACCATGGCCGAGTTCGTCAAGGTGCTGCCCCGCGACTACGCCGCCGTCCTCGCCACCCGGCAGACGGCCGTCGACGAGGGTCTCGACCCCGATGGCGACGAGACATGGAAGAGAATCCTGGAGGTGACCGGTGGCTGACCCCAAAGGCTTCCTGAAGACGCAGTCCCGCGAGCTGCCCAAGCGCCGACCCGTGTCGGTCCGGCTCATGGACTGGAAAGAGGTCTACGAGCAACAAGAGAGCGGTGAACTGCGTCGTCAGGCGGGCCGCTGCATGGACTGTGGTGTTCCGTTCTGCCACCAGGGCTGCCCGCTGGGCAACCTGATCCCCGAGTGGAACGACCTCATGTGGCGCGGCGAGGGCCGTCAGGCCATCGAGCGATTGCACGCGACCAACAACTTCCCCGAGTTCACGGGTCGTCTCTGCCCCGCGCCGTGCGAGTCCTCCTGCGTGCTGGGGATCAACCAGCCCCCGGTGACGATCAAGCAGGTCGAGGTCTCGATCATCGACCAGGCCTTCGCCAACGGCTGGGTCACCCCGCACCCGCCCGAGCGCCTGACCGGCAAGACCGTCGCGGTGGTCGGTTCGGGCCCCGCCGGACTCGCGGCTGCCCAGCAGCTCACCCGCGCGGGCCACACGGTCGCCGTGTACGAGCGCGAGGACCGCATCGGCGGACTGCTGCGCTACGGCATCCCCGACTTCAAGATGGAGAAGAAGCAACTCGAGCAGCGCATCGCCCAGATGCAGGCCGAGGGCACGCGCTTCCGCGCCCGGGTCGAGATCGGCCGCGACATCGCCTGGGACGACCTCCGGGCCCGCTACGACGCCGTCGTCGTCGCGACGGGGGCCACGGTTCCCCGCGACCTGCCGATCCCGGGGCGCGACCTGTCCGGCATCCACTTCGCCATGGACTACCTCGTGCAGCAGAACAAGGCCGGCGCGGGCGACGCGGTGTCCGACCAGATCACGGCCGAGGGCAAGCACGTCGTCGTCCTGGGGGGCGGGGACACCGGTGCGGACTGCATCGGCACCGCGCACCGTCAGGGTGCTCTCTCGGTGACCAACCTCGCGATCGGCCAACAGCCGCCCGAAGAACGCCCCGAGGCCCAGCCGTGGCCGATGTTCCCCACGCTGTTCGAGGTGTCCAGCGCCCACGAAGAGGGCGGCGAGCGGGTCTACCTGGCCTCGACGGTCGAGTTCCTGACGAACGAGGTCGGAGAGGTGCGGGCCATCCGCGTCGCCGAGACCGAGTACGTCGACGGGCGGCGGGTCCCCAAGGCCGGCACCGAACGCGAGGTCCCCGCCGACCTCGTCCTCCTCGCCCTCGGTTTCACCGGGCCCGAGCGCGACACGATCGAGGAGCAGCTGCGGCTCACCTTCGACGGTCACGGATCCCTCGAGCGCGGTGCCACGTACGAGACCGGCGAGCCCGGCGTCTTCGTGACCGGTGACGCCGGCCGCGGGCAGTCGCTCATCGTCTGGGCGATCGCCGAGGGTCGGGCCACGGCCTCGGCCGTCGACGCCTACCTCGAGGGCGAGACCGTGCTGCCCTTCCCGGTGAAGCCCACCGATCGGTCGATCTCGGTCTGATCCGGCCTTCCGACGGGAATAGGGTGGGAGTCGGGCTGTAGTCGTCCCACCCCCTTTCCCCCCACACGAACGGAACACATGAGACGCGCAAAGATCGTCGCCACCCTCGGGCCGGCGACGTCGAGCTACGACGACATCCGGGCGATCATCGACGCCGGCGTCGACGTCGCCCGCATGAACCTCAGCCACGGCAGCTACGACGTCCACGAGGGCGTCTACGCGAACGTCCGCCAGGCGTCCGCCGACTCGGGCCGCGCCGTCGCGGTCCTCGTCGACCTGCAGGGCCCCAAGATCCGTCTCGGCAAGTTCGCAGACGGCCCCCACGACCTCGAGGTCGGCGACGTCTTCAAGATCACCACCGACGAGATCCTGGGCTCTAGAGAGATCTGCGGCACGACGTTCAAGGGGCTTCCCGACGACGTCAAGGCGGGCGACCCGCTCCTGATCGACGACGGTCGCGTCAAGCTCCGCGTCCTCGAGACCGACGGCACCGTCGTGACGACCGAGGTCGTCGTCGCCGGCACCGTCTCGAACAACAAGGGCATCAACCTCCCGGGCGTGGCGGTCAACGTCCCCGCCCTCTCCGACAAAGACGAGGCCGACCTGCGCTGGGGCCTCCAGCTGGGTGCCGACCTGATCGCCCTCTCGTTCGTGCGGGACGCGGACGACGTCGTGCGCGTGCACGAGATCATGGCAGAAGAGGGCCGCAAGGTCCCCGTCTACGCGAAGATCGAGAAGCCCCAGGCCGTCGACAACCTCGAGGCGATCATCGACGCGTTCGACGGCATCATGGTCGCCCGCGGCGACCTCGGCGTCGAGCTGCCCCTCGAGGCCGTGCCCATCGTGCAGAAGCACGCGGTCGAGCTGTCTCGTCGCATGGCCAAGCCGGTCATCGTTGCCACGCAGATGCTCGAATCGATGATCTCGAGCCCGATCCCCACGCGCGCCGAGACCTCCGACGTCGCCAACGCCGTCCTCGACGGCACCGACGCGGTCATGCTCTCGGGCGAGACGAGCGTCGGTGAGTACCCCGTCATCACGGTGCAGACCATGGCGCGCATCGTCGCCTCCACCGAAGAGCACGGTCTCGAGCGCATCCCCCCGCTGGGTACCCGTCCTCGCACCCAGGGTGGCGCCATCACTCTGGCCGCGGCCGACGTCGCCGAGTTCGTCCAGGCGAAGTTCCTCTGCGTCTTCACCGAGTCGGGTGACTCGGTCCGTCGCATGTCGCGTCTGCGCCACTCGATCCCCATCCTGGCCTTCACTCCCAACGAGGCCATCCGTCGCCGCATGGCGATCAGCTGGGGCGTGCAGTCCTACCTGGTCGAGACCGTCACGCACACCGACGCGATGTTCGCGCAGGTCGACGACATCCTGCTCGGCAACGACCTCGCCGAGTCGGGCGACAAGGTCATCGTGATCGCCGGGTCCCCCCCCGGGATCGCGGGCTCGACCAACGACCTCCGGGTGCACCGTGTGGGCGACGCCCACGGCGAGGCCGCCCCGGCGTACGCGTCGCAGCCCTGACACACCGCGAGATTCCTGGCGAAGCCGGGGCGATCCCACCGGATCGTCCCGGCTTCGTCGTGTCCGCGGGGCGTACGCTCACCGCATGTCCGTGGACGCCCGACACCCCTCGTGCTTCGAGTTCGAGGCCCGCTTGTACGTCGTGCCGTCGTGGAGCGGTCACGGCGTGGCCGAGACTCGACGCAGCCTCGGTCCCGAGATCCAGGAGACGGACCGAGGAGGCGCGAGTCCGGGCCGGTGGGCGGCCCTCGGCGCGCTCGTGGGCGGCTCGTTCCTCGGGGGAGTGGCCGCGACCGTGTGGCGGGTTGACGGCCCCTGGGCTCCGGCGCTGATCTTCGTCGCCCGGGGCGCCCTCGGGGCCGCGCTCGCCGTCGGTGCCCGGACCATCTTCCGAGAGGGGGAGGCGGGCCCGGCGGCTGAGGTCTCTGCCCCGCGCCCGCCGGGGGGGCGCCGGCCGGCGGGCGAGGTTCCCTGGGACGTGGCCCGTGCCGCTCCCGAGGACTCGACCGGGGACGAACTCGTCCTCTGGTCGACCCTGACCAGCCGATATCGCGAAGCGAGGGAGGCATTGGTCGCCGGTGGAGGCGAGGACGACCGCTTCACGGACCCCGGGGAGGCCGGAGCCCGGATCGCCGAGTGGGAGACCGCCTATCGGACGGCGAGCCGGGACTACGAACCGGTGGCGCGCCTCCTCGGCTTCACGTTGCCCTGAGGGCACGAGCCCGCCGGTCGGGCCCCGCGGGTCGGGGCCGAGGACGGAGAAAGCCCCGATCCGCAGAAGCGGATCGGGGCTCTCGATTCAGTGGCGGGCGAACCCGCCGACTGACGGCGTCACGAGGACGCCACCGAGTCAGATGACGCGGATGTTCTCGGCCTGGAGGCCCTTGTTGCCCTGAGCCGTGTCGAACTCGACCTTCTGGTTCTCTTCCAGGTTGCGGTAGCCGTCGCCGGCGATCGCGGAGAAGTGCGCGAAGACGTCAGTGGTTCCGTCGTCGGGGGTGATGAAGCCGAAGCCCTTTTCGGAGTTGAACCACTTAACGGTGCCTGTTGCCATTTTTCTATTTCCTTCAATCAGAGTTGTCGATCTCGATTTCGAGATCGCTCGTCGCGGTGCCTTTTTGTCCGCTCCCTCTGAGAACGACGCCACCGTCGGAACCCCTCTCGGTGAGAGGAGGCCTTCGGCACGTCGCGAGATACAAATGCGTAACACAACAACCAGTTCCATCAGCGTAGTGCACGGAGGCCCGCGGGCACACCCTCTGAGCAGAACTCGTCTCGGCGTGTCGGCCCGATGACCGCACGAGGCAAGGAGATCCACATCTCGTCGGCATGGCCACGACGAGGCTGTCGTTCGTTCGCCTAGGGGGGCTGGTGCCGGATGTGGGACTCGAACCCACACGCCCTCACGGACAGAGCATTTTGAGTGCTCCGCGTCTGCCATTCCGCCAATCCGGCGCACAACAACCAGGTCGACAATACCGTAGGCTTCACGTCGTGAGTGACCAGGAAGCAACCCCAGCAGCACCCCGTCGCGTCGTCGTGGCCGAAGATGAGTCCCTCATCCGCCTCGACATCGTCGAGATCCTCCGCGACAACGGTTTCGAGGTGGTGGGCGAAGCCGGAGACGGCGAGACCGCCGTCGCCCTCGCGACCGAGCTGCGCCCCGACCTCGTCATCATGGACGTCAAGATGCCGCAGCTTGACGGCATCTCCGCCGCCGAGCGGCTCTCGAAGGCGCACATCGCGCCGGTCGTCCTGTTGACCGCGTTCAGCCAGAAAGAGCTCGTCGAGCGGGCGAGCGAGGCCGGTGCTCTCGCATACGTCGTGAAGCCCTTCACGCCCAACGATCTGCTGCCCGCGATCGAGATCGCCCTCTCGCGGTACGCGCAGATCATCACGCTCGAGGCCGAGGTCGCCGACCTGGTCGAACGGTTCGAGACCCGCAAGCTCGTCGACCGTGCGAAAGGCCTGCTGAACGAGAAGATGGGGCTCACCGAGCCCGAGGCCTTCCGGTGGATCCAGAAGGCTTCCATGGACCGCCGTCTGACGATGCACGACGTGGCCCAGGCGATCATCGAACAGCTCAGCGCCAAGAAGTAGTCGTTCGCGACGACAGAAGGCCCGCCCCGACGATCGGGGCGGGCCTTCTCGCGTCGGCGGCCTAGTCTCGGGCGTCCGTGAGGTAGTTGGTGATGCGGACCGTCGACAGGAGGCGGCCGCGGTCGTCGGTCATGACGACCTGGTGCGTGGTCAGGGTGGAGCCGAGGTGCAGGGCCGTGCAAGTGCCCGTCACCCAGCCGGTCGCAGCCGACCGACTGTGACTGGCGTTGAGTTCGATGCCCATGGCGACGCGGCCGGCCCCGGCGTGGACGTTCGCCGCGACCGACCCGAGGGTCTCGGCCAGGACGACGTGCGCGCCACCGTGCAGGATGCCGACCGGCTGCGTGTTCCCCTCCACGGGCATCCGACCCACGGCCCGCTCGGCGCTCATCTCGTCGATGACGATGCCCATCTTCTCGGCGAGAGCGCCGACACCCCGACGGCGGAACAGCTCGACGGCGGCGGCGCTCAGGGACGCCTCCGACGAGACGGTCCTCTCGGCGTCGTTCGGGACGGCGGACGGACTGCTCATGGTTCTCCGGGTGATCGGACCGAGGCGCCCGGCGACGGTGTCGGGGGTGCCCGCTAGGCTGACGTGGTGACGGACGACACGAAGCCTACCCTCCTGGTCATCGACGGCCATTCCCTCGCTTTCCGGGCCTTCTACGCCCTCCCGGTCGACAGTTTCGTGAACCGCGAAGGCCAACACACCAACGCCATCCACGGCTTCATCTCGATGCTGCTCAGCCTGCTCAAGGCCGAGAAGCCGACGCATCTGGCCGTCGCGTTCGACATCTCGCGATTCTCCTTCCGCACGCGTGAATATCCCGAGTACAAGGGCACCCGGTCCGAGACCCCTCCCGAGTTCGTCGGCCAGATCCCCCTCCTGCAAGAGGCGCTGCACGCCATGGGCATCACGACCATCACGAAAGAGGACTTCGAGGCCGACGACATCCTCGCGACGCTCGCCACCCGCGGTCGCGACGACGGGTACCGAGTGTTGGTGGTGTCCGGCGACCGCGACGCCATCCAGATGGTCAACGACGACGTCACCCTCCTCTACCCCTCGGCCCGAGGCGTCAGCGAGCTCACCCGATACGACCGCGACAAGGTCTTCGAGCGGTACGGCATCGAGCCCCACCAGTACCCCGAGGTCGCCGCACTGGTCGGCGAGACGAGCGACAACCTCATCGGCATCGACAAGGTGGGGGAGAAGACCGCCGTCAAGTGGATCAACCTCTACGGCGGTCTCGACGAGATCCTCGCGCGGGCAGACGAGATCAAGGGTGTCGTCGGGCAGAAGCTGCGCGAACAGAAAGAGAACGCCGTCCGCAACCGCCGACTGAACCGCCTCGTCACCGACGTCGAGCTCCCGGTGGGCCCCGGCGACCTCGAACGCCGGGGCATCGACGAGGCCGCCGTCCGCGAGCTGTTCGACAAGCTGCAGTTCCGCACCCTGCTCGAGCGCGTCCTGGCCCTGTCGGAATCGACCGACCCGTCTGCCGCCAACTCGGGCGAGCCGGCCGTGACGGCGGCACCCGAGGGCCTCCCGGTCGTCCGCACCCTCATCGACGAAGAACTCGCCTTCTGGCTGAAGAAACACGCGTCCGATCCCGAGAAGCCCGTCGGCCTGACGGTCGAGTACGGCGCGGACGGCATCGTCGGGCTCGGCATCTCGTCCCTCGACGAGTCGGCGTACGTACCCTGGGCCGCGGGTCGCGGAGACTACGTCGCGCTCGAGGCCTGGCTCGACGACGCCACGCCCAAGGTGGTCCACGACGCTAAGCGGGCTTACAAGGCCCTCTCCCGCGCAGGCCTGACCTTGACGGGCATCGTCGGCGACCCCCGGGTCGCCGCCTGGCTGCTGCGCCCGGGCCGCACCTCCTTCGCGCTCTCCGACCTCGTCTACGAACAGCTGGGCGAGACCCTGCCCGTCGGCGACCCCAACCAGCTCGTGTCGGCCGACGACGACGTCAACGTGGCCTCCGAGGCCTGGTACGTCCTCCGACTGTCCGAGTCGCTGGTGACAGCCCTCGACGAAGGCTCACGACGGGTGCTCACCGAGATCGAGCTTCCGCTCGTCCCGGTGCTCGGCGACATGGAGCTCACGGGTGTCGCCGCCGACCGCGACACGCTCAAGGCGCTCTCGCTGCGGTTGGGCGAGCAGGCCGGCGAGTTGGCGTCGGCCGCCTTCGCCGAGATCGGACGAGAGGTCAACCTCGGCTCGCCCAAGCAACTCCAAGAGGTGCTCTTCGAGCAACTCGAGATGCCCAAGACCCGGGCGACCAAGACGGGCTACTCGACCGACGCCGCCTCCCTGGCCGATCTCCAGGAGAAGCACCCTCACCCCTTCCTCGACCTGTTGTTGAAGCACCGCGATGCGACGAAGCTGCGCCAGATCATCGAGACCCTCGAGAAGTCGATAGCCGACGACTCCCGCATCCACACGACCTACGACCAGACGGGCACGACGACCGGGCGCATCTCGTCCGTCGACCCCAACCTCCAGAACATCCCGGTCAAGGCCGCCGTCGGTCGCGAGATCCGCGCGGCGTTCGTGCACGGCCCCGACTACGAGACGCTCCTCACGGCCGACTACTCGCAGATCGAGATGCGCATCATGGCGCACCTCTCAGGTGACGAGGGGCTGATCCAGGCGTTCAACGAGGGCGAAGACCTGCACCGCTTCGTCGGTGCCCGCATCTTCGGGGTGGAACCCGCCGACGTCACCCCTGCCATGCGCACCAAGGTCAAGGCCATGTCCTACGGCCTCGCCTACGGTCTCAGCGCCTTCGGCCTGTCGAAGCAGCTGCGCGTCGAGACGGCCGAGGCCCGCCAGCTCATGACCGACTACTTCGCCCGGTTCGGTGCCGTGCGCGAGTACCTCCGCAACGTCGTCGAGCAGGCAAGGGAAGACGGTTACACCGAGACCATCTACGGTCGTCGCCGCCCCTTCGCCGACCTCAAGTCCCCGAACCGCGTCCTGCGCGAGAACGCCGAGCGGGCCGCGTTGAACGCGCCCATCCAGGGCTCGGCGGCCGACATCATGAAGATCGCCATGCTCGGCGTCCGATCCGAACTCGACGAGCGCGAGATGGGCTCGCGGGTGCTGCTCCAGGTGCACGACGAACTCATCGTCGAAGTCGCACCGGGCGAGGTCGACGACGTGCGCGAGATCGTCCGCCGTCGCATGAGCGGCGCTGCCGACCTGCGCGTGCCGCTCGACGTCAGCGTGGGCCTCGGCGAGAGCTGGGACGCAGCCGCCCACTGAGCCCACGACTCGGAGGCCCCGTGCCGACGCTCACCCGGGCGCGGGCGCGGGCCCGGGCCCGGCCCGCGCTCGAGCGGCGACGGATGCCGCCGGGTCGGATACTTCTGCAGTTCCGAACCCGCGCCTCCTCGTCCCTGGCAGGCACAGACCTGGGCCCGGATGCCTCGCTCGGGCACCCGATGCCCACTCATCGGGCATCTCTCTGCCCATCGGGCAGCGAAACGCCTCGGACCCGGGCACAAACGGACACGACACGCGGCACAGACTTGACCGGGCCACACAAACGGACTTATATAAGCGCAGATCAACAGCAGTTGAACTCCTTCCGCACTTCCGCACCACCGGTGAGCCCTCGAGGCGACCGTGCAGTCCGACGACGAGGTCTCCCATGTACGCACCGGAGCGTCACCAGCAGATCCTCGACACCGCCCTGTCCCGGGGCCGGGTCGAGGTCGCCGGTCTCGCGCGAGAGCTCTCCGTCGCGCCCGAGACCGTGCGCCGTGACTTGACTGCCCTCGAGCGCCGGGGCGTCCTGCGCCGCGTGCACGGGGGCGCCATCGCCATGGAGCGGCTCGGCATCGAGCCCCCCGTGGTCGACCGCGAGGGGACGGCCGCGTCCGAGAAGGAGCGCATCGCCCGCGCAGCTCTCGACGAACTGCCCGACGGCGGCTCCATCATCGTCGACGCCGGCACCTCGACCATCCGCCTCGCCGAACTGCTGCCCCTCGACCGCGAGCTGACCGTGGTCACGCACTCCCTCGCCGTCGCCACCATCCTGATCAGCCGACCGAACGTCACGCTGCACCTGCTCGGCGGTCTCATCCGCACCCGCACGTACTCGGCCGTGGGGGACTGGACGCGGGCGCAGATCGCCGACGTCTTCGCCGACGTCGCGTTCATCGGCACGAACGGCGTGTCGGTGGAGCGCGGAATCAGCACCCCCGATCTGGCGGAGGCGCGGGTCAAGCGCGCGCTCATCGCCGCGTCGCGACGCACCGTCGTCCTCGCCGACCACACCAAGTTCGGTCGCGAGGACTTCGCCAAGGTCGCGCCGCTCACCGACGTCGACACCGTCATCACCGACTCCGGCGTTGACGCCGAGCTGGCCGACGACGTCGAGCAGGCCGGCCCCCGGGTCGTGATCGCATGACGCGAGTCCGACCGGCCACCTTCGTACCACCCCGACGCACCACAGCACCCCACACCACCTCCACCACCCCACATCCCTCTCGTCGCTGAGAGCAACAAGGAGAAGTCCTCACCATGTCCGAATTCACCCCCACCGTCACCGGTACGGGAGCCCGAGCGCGCGTCCAGCGCTTCGGTGGCTTCCTGGCCGGCATGATCATGCCGAACATCGGCGCCTTCATCGCCTGGGGCCTCATCACGGCCCTCTTCATCCAGACCGGTTGGACGCCGGTTCCCCAGCTCGGCGGATTCGGCGAGATGTCGGACGGCACGCCGTGGCCCGGTCTCGTCGGCCCGATCATCAAGTACCTCCTGCCGATCCTGATCGCCTACACGGGTGGTCGCATGGTCCACGGTCAGCGCGGTGCCGTCATCGGTGCCGTCGCCGTCATGGGCGTCATCGTCGCCACCGACGTGCCGCAGTTCCTCGGCGCGATGATCGTCGGCCCGCTCGCCGCCTGGGTCCTGAAGCAGTTCGACAAGCTCGTCGACGGCCGCATCAAGTCCGGCTTCGAGATGCTCGTCAACAACTTCTCGCTCGGCATCATCGGTGGCGCCATGGGCGTCCTGGCCTTCTTCGGCCTCGCCCCCGTCACCACGGCGATCACGAACGTCTTCGGTGGCGCCGTCGGGTTCCTCGTCGACCGCGGCCTGCTGCCCCTGGCGTCGATCATCATCGAGCCCGCCAAGGTGCTGTTCCTCAACAACGCCATCAACCAGGGCATCCTGACCCCGCTCGGTGGCACGCAGGTGCAAGAGGCCGGCAAGTCGATCCTCTTCATGCTCGAGTCGAACCCCGGCCCGGGCCTCGGCATCCTCCTCGCGTACCTCTTCTTCGGTCCGCGCGCCATCCGCCCCTCGGCCCCGGCCGCGATCATCGTCCACTTCTTCGGCGGCATCCACGAGATCTACTTCCCGTACGTGCTCATGAAGCCGATCCTGCTCGTCGCCGCCGTCCTCGGTGGCGCGACCGGCATCGCGACCTTCGCGCTCTTCAACGTCGGCCTCGTCGGTCCCGCCTCGCCCGGCAGCATCATCGCCTACACGCTCGTCGCCGCCCGCGGGGACCTTCTCCCGATCTACCTGGGTATCCTGCTCTCGGCGGCCGTCTCGTTCGTCGTCTCGTCCCTCCTGATGGGCTTCGGCCGCAAGGAGAACCGCGAGGCCCGTGCCGAGGACGCCGCCGCGCAGGAGCAGGCTCTCGCCGACGCCCAGGCCGCCACCGCGGCCAACAAGGCCACCAGCAAGGGCACCGCGGCACCCACCGCCTAGCCCGCCCGCACCACCAGTCAGCACCACCACCACACAAGGAGAAGGTCATGGCAACCCTCGACGGTTCCAGCATCAAGAAACTCATCGTCGCGTGCGACGCGGGCATGGGCAGCAGCGTCATGCTGGCGTCCACGCTCAAGAAGCAGCTGAAGAAGAGCGGTGTCACCGTCGAGCACTCGCCCGTCGCGTCGATCCCGTCGGATGCCGACGTCGTCGTCACCCAGAACAACCTGGCCGAGCGGGCCCGCGGTGTCGTGCCGAACGTGCCCGTCGTGCCGTTCCAGCTGTTCATGGGAGACCCCAACGTCGCCAAGGTCGTCAAGGCGATCCAGGACGGCTCGACGGTCGAGGTCTGACGATGACCGACCAGCAGGCACCCGAGCTCTCGGCGCTCCTCGCCGAGTCGTCCATCCGACTCGACGAGGTCGCCGCCTCGCGTGACGAGGCCATCCGCAAGACGGGTCAGGCGCTCATCGACGCGGGCGCGATCGACGAGTCGTACGTCGACGCGATGTTCGAGCGTGAGAACTCGGTGTCCACCTACGTCGGCGAGGGTGTGGCGATCCCGCACGGCACCCTCGCCGGCAAGGACTCGGTCAAAGAGGACGCCCTCGTCGTCCTGCGGTTCCCGGTCCCGGTCGACTGGGACGGCAACGAGGTCTCGGTCACGGTCGGCATCGCCGCCAAGGGCAACGGCCACATCGCGATCCTCAGCCAGCTGGCCAGCATCCTGATGGACCCCGACAAGGCCGCTGCCCTGCGCGGCTCGACCACGACCGCCGAGGTCTACGAGCTGCTCGCGTCGACCGACGACGACGACTGACCCCCACCCCCTCCAGAGGAGAAGACATGCCAGAACGTTCCGTCACCATCGCCTCGAGCGTCGGGCTGCACGCCCGTCCCGCCTCGTTGTTCAGCCAGGCCGCCGGCAAGACCGGCGCCAAGGTCACGCTGACCTCCGCGGCCGGCAAGAGCGTCAACGCCGCCAGCATCCTCGGCGTGCTCTCGTTGGGCATCGGCCACGGTGAAGAGGTCGTCGTCGCGACCGAGGGCGACAACGCCGAGGCCGCCCTCGACGAGCTCGTCGCGCTCCTCGCGACCGACCTCGACAAAGAGTAGGTACCAGCACCGAGACGGGGCGCCCGCCGACGAGAGTCGGTGGGCGCCCCGTTCGTCGTGGGACCCGAGGAGGCGCGGTGCGGGCCCTCCGGCACCGCGCCTCCTGCGTCACTAGGCTCGTCGGCATGACCGATCCCGCGACGACGCCGACCCCGCGCACACCGACCCCCGTCGACGGGGTTGCCGAACGCTGGGTGGACACCCTGTGCGAACTCGACCCCACCACCGCGACCTGGATCGGCCGTGAGGGCCGCACCGGCGAGTACGGCGACTACTCGCCCGAGGGTCACGCACGCCGCGTCGAGGCCGTCCGGGCCGCTCTCGCCGAACTGCGGAGCACCGCCCCCGTGGACGACGTCGACCGCGTCACCCGGGACGACCTGACAAGCGAGCTCCAGCTCGACCTCGAGTACGCCGAGCAGCGACTCGAACTGCGCGACCTGAGCGTCATCGCGTCGCCGGCACAGGGCATCCGCGAGGTGTTCGACCTGATGCCGACCACGTCCGAGGGAGACTGGGTCGACGTCGCGTCCCGCCTCGGTCGGGTTCGGACCGCCGTCGACCAGTACGTCGAGACGTTGCGTGCCGGCATCGCCGGGGGAGTGACCCCCGCCCGCCGCCAGGTCGAGAAGGTGGCCGAGCAGTGCGCCCGCATCGGTGCCGCCGACGGCTTCTTCACCGAGTTCGTCGGCGGAGCCCGGCTCGGCGACGGCAGCGAACCCGGCGCGGCGCTGGCTCGGGACCTCGCGTCGGGCGCCTCGTCCGCCGCAGAGGCCTACGTCGACCTGCGACGGTTCCTGCTCGACGAGCTGCTCCCCGCCGCCACCACCGTGGACGCCGTCGGACGCGACGCCTACGCCCTGCACTCGCGACGGTTCCTGGGAGCGACGGTCGACCTCGACGAGACCTACGAATGGGGGATCGACGAGCTGGCCCGGATGACGAGTGAACAAGAGGCCGTCGCACGTCAGATCGAACCCGGGGCGTCGGTCTCCCGGGCCATCGAGCTGCTCGACGCCGACCCCGCACGCCAGCTCGTGGGCACCGACGCCCTCCGCGCCTGGATGCAAGAGCTCAGCGACCGGGCCGTCGCCGAGTTGGGGCGCGACCAGTTCGACATCCCCGAGCCTGTCCGCCGGCTGGAGTGCCGCATCGCACCGACGAAGGACGGCGGCATCTACTACACGAGCCCCAGTGACGACTTCTCGCGACCCGGTCGCATGTGGTGGTCGGTGCCCGAGGGCGTCACCCGCTTCGGCACCTGGCGTGAGACGACGACGGTCTTCCACGAGGGCGTCCCGGGCCACCACCTGCAACTCGGCCAGGCGGTCCACAACCGGGCCACGTTGAACACCTGGCGTCGACAGCTCGCGGGGACCTCGGGGCACGCCGAGGGTTGGGCGCTCTACGCGGAGCGGTTGATGGACGAGCTCGGCTGGCTCGGCGACCCGGGTGACCGGTTGGGCATGCTCGACGGGCAACGCATGCGCGCGGCGCGCGTCGTGCTCGACATCGGCGTCCACCTGGGCAAGCCCTTCCCTGGCGGCGGCGGGTCCTGGGACGCGTCGAACGCATTCGGCTTCATGTCCGAGAACGTCAACATGGACACCGGGTTCGTGCGCTTCGAGGTCGACAGGTACCTCGGCTGGCCGGGACAGGCGCCGTCGTACAAGGTCGGTCAGCGCATCTGGGAGGACCTCCGCGCCGAACGCGCGCGGCGTGACGGCGACGCGTTCGACGTCAAGGCCTTCCACCGGGACGCCCTGCGGCTGGGAGGGGTCGGGCTCGACACGCTGCGGCGGGCCCTGCTGGAGTGAGTCGTCCCGGCGCCCGACACGCCGTTGCCTACAGCTGCGGCACCGCGCTAAGATCATCGAGCGCTATCTGCGTCGATCTTTCCGCACGCCGCGTTCGACACATCCTCCCGAACACCGTTCGAGGGGCGAACACGGCCCGATTCATGCCCGTACTGGAGCACTAACTACATGACAACCGTAACGACCAAGGCACCCAAGCAGGTCGCCATCAACGACATCGGATCCGCTGATGACTTCCTGGCCGCGGTCGAGAAGACCCTGAAGTTCTTCAACGACGGCGACCTCATCGAAGGCACCGTCGTGAAGATCGACCGCGACGAGGTCCTCCTCGACGTCGGCTACAAGACCGAGGGTGTCATCCCCTCGCGCGAACTCTCGATCAAGCACGACGTCGACCCCACCGAGGTCGTCGAGGTCGGCGACACGGTCGAAGCCCTCGTCCTCCAGAAGGAAGACAAAGAAGGCCGCCTGATCCTGTCCAAGAAGCGCGCTCAGTACGAGCGTGCCTGGGGCGACGTGGAGAAGATCAAGGACGCCGACGGCGTCGTCACCGGTACGGTCATCGAGGTCGTCAAGGGTGGCCTCATCGTCGACATCGGCCTCCGTGGCTTCCTCCCCGCCTCGCTCATCGAGCTGCGTCGCGTCCGCGACCTCACGCCCTACCTGGGCCAAGAGATCGAGGCCAAGATCCTCGAGCTCGACAAGAACCGCAACAACGTGGTCCTGTCGCGCCGTGCCCTGCTCGAACAGACGCAGTCCGAGAGCCGTACGACCTTCCTGAACAACCTCCACAAGGGTCAGGTCCGCAAGGGCGTCGTCTCGTCGATCGTCAACTTCGGTGCGTTCGTCGACCTGGGCGGCGTGGACGGCCTCGTGCACGTCTCCGAGCTCAGCTGGAAGCACATCGAGCACGCCAGCGAGGTCGTCGAGGTGGGCCAGGAGGTCACCGTCGAGATCCTCGAGGTCGACCTCGACCGTGAGCGCGTGTCGCTCTCGCTCAAGGCCACCCAGGAAGACCCGTGGCAGGTGTTCGCCCGTACGCACGCGATCGGCCAGGTCGCTCCGGGCAAGGTCACCAAGCTCGTCCCCTTCGGTGCGTTCGTCCGCGTGGCCGACGGCATCGAGGGTCTCGTGCACATCTCCGAGCTGTCGGCGAAGCACGTCGAGCTGGCCGAGCAGGTCGTCGCCGTCGGCGACGAGGTGTTCGTCAAGGTCATCGACATCGACCTCGACCGCCGTCGCATCTCGCTGAGCCTCAAGCAGGCCAACGAGGGTGTCGACCCCGAGGGCACCGAGTTCGACCCGGCGCTCTACGGCATGCTCACCGAGTACGACGACCAGGGCAACTACAAGTACCCCGAGGGCTTCGACCCCGAGACGAACGAGTGGCGCGAGGGCTTCGACTCGCAGCGCGAGAAGTGGGAGCAGGACTACGCTGCCGCCCAGGCGCGCTGGGAAGCCCACAAGAAGCAGGTCGCTGCCTCGCTCGTCGAAGAGACGACGTCGTTCGACGCTCCCACGGGATCGTCGTTCTCGGCCGAGTCCCCTTCGGGCGCCGGCACCCTCGCCGACGACGAGTCGCTCGCCGCTCTGCGCGAGAAGCTGTCGAACAACAACTGAGTCCCTCCGGTCTCGACCAGAAGGCGGTTCCCCCACGGGGGAGCCGCCTTCCGGCGTTCGCGGCGTAGTCTCGACGTCGTGTTCGTCTGTGGATTGACCGGTGGCATCGCCGCCGGCAAGTCGGTCGTGGCCCGTCGACTCGCCGAACGGGGGGCGGCGCACGTCGACGCCGACGCCCTCGCCCGTGAGGTGGTCGAGCCCGGGTCGGCGGGACTCGAGGCCGTGGTCGCCCGCTTCGGGTCCGAGGTGCTGCGGTCCGACGGCTCCCTCGACCGGGCCGCCCTCGGAACCGTCGTCTTCGCCGACCCTGCCGCTCGCCGTGATCTCGAGGGGATCACGCACCCGGCCGTGCACGCTCTCTCGGCCCGTCGCATGGCCGATGCCGTCGCCGACGACCCGGAACGCGTCGTGGTCTACGACGTGCCGCTCCTCGTCGAGTCGCGGGGGACCGCCGGCTTCGACGTGGTCGTCGTCGTGCACGCCCCCCGTGAGGTACGCCTGCGGAGGCTCGTCGAGCTGCGGGGGATGAGCGATGAGGAGGCGCGGCGCCGCGTGGACGCGCAGGCCGACGACCGGACACGGCTCGCCGTCGCGGACGTCGTCGTCGACTCGTCCGGGTCGCTCGAGCACACGCTGGAACAGACGGACGACCTCTACGACCGGCTGCGTTCGCTGTCAGCGGCGAAGCAGGCAGCCTCCCCGGACGCGAGTGTCGGTGGTCCCTCGTAAACTGGAATCCATGGAACCGACCCGCAGTGTCCGCCCGTTCGAAGTCATCAGTGAGTTCGAACCCAGCGGCGACCAGCCGGCTGCCATCGCCGAGTTGGCGGGGCGCATCAACGCGGGCGAGACCGACGTCGTCCTGCTGGGCGCCACCGGAACGGGCAAGTCGGCGACCACGGCCTGGCTCGTCGAACAGGTGCAGCGCCCCACGCTCGTCCTGGCCCACAACAAGACGCTCGCGGCCCAGTTGGCGAACGAGTTCCGGTCGCTCTTCCCGAACAACGCCGTCGAGTACTTCGTGTCGTACTACGACTACTACCAGCCCGAGGCCTACGTCCCGCAGACCGACACCTTCATCGAGAAGGACAGCTCCGTCAACGCCGAGGTCGAGCGCCTGCGGCACTCGACGACGAACTCCCTGCTGAGCCGGCGCGACGTCATCGTCGTCTCGACGGTGTCCTGCATCTACGGTCTCGGCACTCCCGAGGGCTACATGGAAGCCATGATCGCCCTCCAGGTCGGCATGCGGATCGATCGCGAGACGCTGATCCGCCGCTTCGTCTCGATGCAGTACCAGCGCAACGACATCGACTTCTCGCGTGGCAACTTCCGTGTGCGGGGTGACACCATCGAGATCATTCCCATGTACGAAGAACTGGCCATACGCATCGAGATGTTCGGCGACGAGGTCGAGGCCCTGTACGCCCTCCACCCGCTCACGGGCGACGTCGTCAAGACCATGGACGCGGTGTCGGTCTTCCCGGGGTCCCACTACGTCGCGGGTACCGACGTCATGCACCGGGCGATCGGGACCATCAAGGACGAACTCGCCACCCGTCTCGACGAGCTCGACAAGCAGGGCAAGCTCCTCGAGTCCCAACGTCTGCGCATGCGTACGACCTTCGATCTCGAGATGATGGAACAGATCGGCTTCTGCAACGGCATCGAGAACTACTCGGCGCACATCGACGGTCGATCGCCCGGCGAGGCGCCCCACTGCCTGCTCGACTACTTCCCCGACGACCTGCTCGTGGTGATCGACGAGTCGCACGTGACCGTGCCCCAGATCGGTGCCATGTACGAGGGCGACGCCTCGCGCAAACGCACCCTCGTCGACCACGGCTTCCGGCTGCCGAGTGCCCTCGACAACAGGCCGCTCAAGTTCGAGGAGTTCCTCGACCGGGTCGGCCAGAAGGTCTACCTCTCGGCGACACCCGGCAAGTACGAGCTGGGGATCACCGACAGCGTGGTCGAGCAGATCATCCGACCCACCGGGCTCATCGATCCCGAGATCGTGGTCAAGCCGTCCGCGGGCCAGATCGACGACCTGCTCGAAGAGATCCGCACACGGGTCGAGATCGACGAACGCGTCCTGGTCACCACCTTGACCAAGAAGATGGCCGAAGAGCTCACCGACTTCCTCACCGAGGCCGGCGTGCGGGTGCGGTATCTGCACTCCGACGTCGACACGCTCCGACGGGTCGAGCTGCTGACCGAACTGCGCCAGGGGGTCTACGACGTGCTCGTCGGCATCAACCTGCTCCGGGAGGGCCTCGACCTCCCCGAGGTGTCGCTCGTCGCCATCCTCGACGCCGACAAAGAAGGCTTCCTCCGCTCGTCGACGTCCCTCATCCAGACCATCGGTCGTGCGGCCCGCAACGTGTCGGGTCAGGTGCACATGTACGCCGACGTGATGACCGATTCGATGAAACAAGCACTCGAAGAAACCGATCGTCGTCGCGAGAAGCAGGTCGCCTACAACCTCGAGCGCGGCATCGATCCCCAGCCGTTGCGGAAGAAGATCGCCGACATCACCGAGGTCCTGGCCCGAGAGGGCGCCGACACCGCTCGCCTCCTCGCGGATCGCCAGGGCGGCAAGCGCGCCCCCACGCCGAACCTCCGCCGCGAGGGCAAGGCGGCCAGCGCGGCGAACGGTCTCGAAGCCATCATCGCGGACCTCAACGAGCAGATGCTGCAGGCCTCGGCCGAGCTCAAGTTCGAATTGGCCGGTCGACTCCGTGACGAGGTCGCCGACCTGAAGAAAGACCTGCGCCAGATGGAGGCGGCCGGCCATGCCCGGTGATCGTCGCCGTGTCGTCGTCACGGGTGCGACCGCGGGTCTCGGCTACTACTCCGCCGAGCGGCTCGTCACGGCCGGTCATCAGGTCGTCCTCGCGGCCCGCGACGCAGAGCGAGCCGTCCGGGCCGCCGATCTCCTGCGCAGCCGCGTGCCCGGGGCGGACGTCGACACCGTCGCGCTCGACCTCGCCGATCTCGCGTCGGTCCGCTCGGGTGCGTCCGCCATCGCCGCCGGTGGGCCGGTCGACGGCCTGCTGGCCAACGCAGGCGTCGTCGGTTCGCGTCGTCGCCAGACGACGACCGACGGCTTCGAGCTCCAGTTCGGCACCAACCACCTCGGCCACTTCGCGCTGGTCTCGCACCTCCTTCCGGCGCTCGAGTCGGCCGGGACGGCGCGAGTCGTGCACCTCGGCAGCATCAGCCACCGGTGGGTGCGACTCGACCTCGACGATCCCATGATGGTCTCGAGCTATTCGGGGGCCGTCGCCTACGCGCGATCCAAGCTCGCGGTCATGACCTTCGGGTTCGACCTCGATCGGCGACTCCGGGCGGCCGGATCGTCGATCTCGAGCGTCGTCGCCCACCCCGGGTTCTCGTGGGAGTCCCTCAGCGACCCACGCCCGCCCGTCGTCGAGCCCCACCGTCCTCCGGCCGTCCTCACCTCGACGATGCACACGTTCTCCCAGGGCAAAGAGGTCGGAGCAGAGCCCCTCGTCCACGCCCTCGTGGGCGAAGACGTCGTCGGCGGGGAATACTGGGGTCCGGCCGGGTGGTTCCAGCTGACCGGCGCCCCGGCTCGCGTGCCCGCCAAACGTCATACCCGCGACGAGTCGGTCGCATCCCGTCTCTGGCAGGTGTCGGCCGGCCTGACGGGCGTCCAACCGGTCATCTCGTCCCCGGCCCCCTGACCCTGCGCCGCCGGCTGCATCTCCCGCGGGCCTGCCCGCCACGACGACGAGCGTCGTCCACATCGACAGAATGGTAAGAGTGTCCATCTCACCTGTAGAAGGTTCCTCCACGCTGAGCGTCCGGGGTGCCCGCGTGCACAACCTGAACAACGTCGACCTCGAGATCCCGCGTGACTCGTTGGTCGTCTTCACCGGGTTGTCCGGCTCCGGCAAGTCGTCCCTCGCCTTCGACACGATCTTCGCCGAAGGGCAGAGACGGTACGTCGAATCGCTGTCCGCCTACGCGCGGCAGTTCCTGGGCCAGGTCGACCGGCCCGACGTCGACTTCATCGAGGGCCTCAGCCCGGCCGTCTCCATCGATCAGAAGTCCACGAACCGCAACCCGCGATCCACGGTCGGCACGATCACCGAGATCTACGACTACATGCGCCTCCTATGGGCACGGATCGGCGTGCCGCACTGCGCCGTCTGCGGCGAGAAGATCAGCAAGCAGAGCGTGCAGCAGATCGCCGACCAGCTCATGACCCTCGAGACGGGCACCCGTTACCAGGTGCTGAGCCCCGTGGTCTCGCAGAAGAAGGGCGAGTTCGTCGACCTGTTCGCCGAGCTCGCGTCCACGGGGTACTCCCGGGCCATCGTCGACGGTGAGCAGATCCAGCTCAGTTCGCCGCCCAAGCTGAAGAAGCAGATCAAGCACGACATCTCGGTCGTGGTCGACCGCCTCGTCGCCTCCGATCAGGCGCTGACCCGTCTGACCGACTCGCTCGAGACCGCCCTCCGCCTGACCGACGGCCTGGTCACCATCGACTTCGTCGACACCGACGAGGGCGCGGCCGGCAAGTACCGGACGTTCTCCGAGAAGCTCTCGTGCCCGAACAACCACCCGGTCCAGCTCACCGAGATCGAACCCCGCACGTTCTCGTTCAACGCCCCCTTCGGTGCCTGCCCCGAGTGCTCGGGTCTCGGCACCAAGATGTCGGTCGACTCCGACCTGCTCCTGGGCGATCCCGAGCTGAGCCTCGCCGACGGCGTCATCCTCCCGTGGACCCAGTCGGGCAAGGGCCTCTACAACTACTTCCAGAAGCTCCTCGAGGGCCTGGCCGGCGATCTCGGCTTCAGCCTCAAGACTCCGTGGCACGACCTGTCCGAGAAGGTCCAGCAGGCCGTCCTGCAGGGCAACGACTTCGAGGTCACGGTCAAATGGCGTAACCGCTTCGGGCGTGAGATGACGTACTCGACGGGTTTCGAGGGTGTGATGCCCTACATCGAGCGCAAGTACGCCGAGGCCGAGACCGACACTCAGCGCCAGCGTTACGCGTCCTACCTCCGTGAGATCCCGTGCGTCGTCTGCAAGGGCAAGCGGCTCAAGCCCGAGGTCCTCGCCGTCCTGGTCGACGGGAACGACATCGCGACCGTGTCCGAACTCAGCCTCGCCGACGCCTTCGAGTTCATGAACAGCCTCACTCTCACGACCCGCGAGGCGCGCATCGCCGCCCAGGTCCTTCGTGAGATCCGGGTCCGGCTCGAGTTCCTGCTCGAGGTGGGTCTCACGTACCTCTCGCTGGCCCGCGCCGCCGGGTCCCTCTCGGGTGGCGAGGCCCAGCGCATCCGCCTCGCGACCCAGATCGGCTCGGGCCTGACGGGGGTGCTCTACGTCCTCGACGAACCGAGCATCGGCCTGCACCAGCGGGACAACCGCCGACTGATCGACACGCTGGTCAAACTCAAGAACCTCGGCAACACGCTGATCGTCGTCGAGCACGACGAGGACACCATCAAGACGGCTGACTGGGTCGTCGACATCGGTCCGGGTGCCGGCGTCAACGGCGGCACGGTCGTGCACTCGGGCAGCTACGAGGACCTCGTCGCGAACACCGACTCGTACACGGGTGACTACCTCGCCGGGCGGCGCTCGATCGAGACGCCCACCAGCCGTCGTCCCGTCGACAAGAAGCGCATGATGTCGGTCGTGGGCGCCAAGGCCAACAACCTGCGCGACGTCACCGTCGATTTCCCTCTGGGCACCTTCGTCGCGGTGACGGGTGTCAGCGGTTCGGGCAAGTCCTCGCTCGTGAACGACATCCTGTACAAGGTCCTGGCGAACCAGCTCAACGGAGCCCGTCAGATCCCCGGCAAGCACACGCGTGTCACGGGGCTCGACGCCCTCGACAAGGTCGTCCACGTGGACCAGGCACCGATCGGTCGCACCCCGCGCTCGAACCCCGCGACCTACACGGGAGTCTTCGACCGCATCCGCACCCTCTTCGCCGAGACGACCGATGCAAAGGCCCGCGGCTACCTGCCGGGACGCTTCAGCTTCAACGTCAAGGGCGGTCGCTGCGAGAACTGCGCGGGTGACGGCACCATCAAGATCGAGATGAACTTCCTGCCCGACGTCTACGTCGCCTGCGAGGTGTGCGGTGGTGCGCGCTACAACCGCGACACCCTGGCGGTGCGCTACAAGGGAAAGAACATCTCCGAGGTCCTCGAGATGCCGATCAGCGAAGCAGCCGAGTTCTTCGCCCCCATCTCGGCGATCTCGCGGTTCATGTCGACGCTGGTCGACGTCGGCCTCGGCTACGTGCGACTCGGCCAGAGCGCCACCACGTTGAGCGGTGGCGAGGCTCAGCGCGTGAAGCTCGCGACCGAGCTGCAGAAGCGCTCCAACGGGCGCAGCGTCTACGTTCTCGACGAGCCGACCACGGGTCTGCACTTCGAGGACGTGCGCAAGCTCCTGCTCGTGCTGAACGGCCTCGTCGAGAAGGGCAACACCGTCATCACGATCGAGCACAACCTCGACGTCATCAAGTCCGCCGACTGGCTGATCGACATGGGCCCCGAAGGAGGCGCGGGTGGCGGTACCGTCATCGCCACCGGCACGCCCGAACACCTCGCCACCGTGCCCGAGAGCCACACGGGCGTCTTCCTCAGGGAGATCCTCGAGTCGGGTCACACCGTGCCGCGCGTCCAGAAGAAGAAGGCCACGCCGACGCGACGTCGGGAGGCCGTCGAAGCACGATGAGCAACACCGTCTCCTGGCGCCCGAAGGCGGGCGAGATCCCGACCGACCCCGGCGTCTACCGCTGGCGTGACGAGCGGGGCCGGGTCTTGTACGTCGGCAAGGCCAAGAACCTCCGGGCCCGGCTGAGCAACTACTTCGCCCCGCTGCCTTCCTTGCACGAACGAACCCGACGGATGGTCCTGACGGCGAGGTCGGTCGAATGGACCGTCGTGGGCAGCGACATCGAGGCCCTGCAGCTCGAGTACACGTGGATCAAAGAGTTCGACCCTCCGTTCAACGTCAAGTTCCGCGACGACAAGACCTACCCCTTCATGGCCGTCACCCTGGCCGACGAGGCGCCCCGGGTGATGGTCACGCGGAACCCGCGCATCAAGGGGGCGAAGTACTTCGGGCCTTACCCGAAGATCTGGGCGGTCCACGACACCATCGACCTGATGATCAAGGTCTTCCCGATCCGCACGTGCTCCGACAGCAGCTACAAGAAGGCCATGCAGACGGGCAAGCCCTGCTTCCCAGGGCAGATCGGTCGTTGCGGCGGGCCCTGCTCCCACAAGGTGTCGATCGACGAGCACCGGGCCATCGTCGACGAGTTCGTCAGGTTCATGGGCAGCTACGACAAGAAGGTGATCGCCGACCTGCAACGGTCCATGAAGACGGCCGCCGTCGAGCAGCGCTTCGAGGACGCGGCGGCCTACAGGGACCAGGTGCAGGCCCTCGAGGCCGTGCTCGACAAGTCGGCGGTCGTCCTCCGCGACAACGTCGACCTCGACCTCTACGCCCTCGCCGAGGACGAGCTGGCGGCCGCCGTCCAGCTCTTCACGGTGAGGGGCGGTCGCATCCGTGGTTCCCGCGGATGGGTCGTCGACAAAGAGATCGACATCTCGACCGGCGACCTCGTCGAGCAGGTCCTGCAGGGCATCTACACCGCCGGCGCCGAGCTTCCCCGCGAGATCGTCGTGACCGAGACGCCGGACGACAACGACGCCCTCGAGAGCGTGCTGAGTTCCCTCCGCGGGCGCGGGCGGGTGCAGATCCACACGGCACAGCGGGGTGAGAAGGCGAACCTGATGCAGACGGCGACCCTCAACGCGCAGCAGTCGCTCATGCTCTACAAGACCCGTCGCAGCGCCGACTTCGCCACCCGGTCGACCGCCCTGGCCGACATCCAGGAGGCCCTCGGCATGAGCGACGCGCCCTTGCGCATGGAGTGCTACGACGTCTCCCACCTCTCGGGCACGAACATCGTCGCCTCGATGGTGGTCTTCGAGGACGGTCTGCCGCGGAAGGACCAGTACCGGCGCTTCAACATCCCTCAGTCGACTGATGACACCGAGTCGATCTACCAGACCCTCAGCCGCCGTCTCTCGCGCCTCGACGACGAACTCGCCCCCGTCGAAGAGGTGGGTGAGCAACGCAAACGGTTCGCGTACCGCCCCAACCTCCTCATCGTCGACGGCGGACAGCCCCAGGTGGCGGCGGCGCGACGAGCTCTCGACGATGCCGGCGTCACCGACATCGCCCTGTGCGGCATCGCCAAGCGGCTCGAGGAGATCTGGCTGCCCGACGACGACTTCCCGGTCATCCTGCCGCGCAACAGCGACGCGTTGTTCCTGATCCAGCGCATCAGGGACGAGGCGCACCGGTTCGCGATCACACACCAGCGGCAGCGACGCAAACGCGACATCTCGACGCAACTGGCCGAGATCCCCGGGTTGGGCCCCTCGCGGGTGGCCGTCCTCCTGAAGCACTTCGGCTCGGTCAAGCGGCTGAAAGACGCAGACGTCGCCGACATCTCGGCGATCCGCGGCATCGGACCGACCCTCGCCGCGGCCGTCGTCGAACGGCTCCGCGGAGCCGAGGACGTGACGGCCGACGACGCCGTGCCCCCCACGAGCCCCGCCTAGACTCGATGCACCGCCCGCCGACCCGGAGGACACCACCGACATGAGCGACGTCAGCGAACAACAAGAGGTCCTGATCGTGACGGGCATGTCCGGTGCCGGGCGGTCGACGGTCGGCAACGCCCTCGAGGACCTCGACTGGTACGTGGTCGACAACCTGCCCGCGCAGATGCTGCGACCGTTGCTCGACCTGGCCGAGCGCGCGGGGGATTCGCTCCCCAAGATCGCCGCCGTGGTCGACGTCCGCGGGGGTCGCCTCTTCAGCGAGGCACAGGAGGCCGTCCGGACCCTCCGAGCGAGCATGCCCAGCAAGGTGCGCGTCCTCTTCCTCGACGCGACCGACGCGGCGTTGGTCCGCCGTTTCGAGCAGGTCCGGCGGCCGCACCCGCTGCAGGGTGACGGCACCTTGCTGGACGGCATCCTGGCCGAGCGTGCGCGCATGGAAGAGCTCCGCGAGACCAGCGACGTGATCATCGACACGTCAGAACTCAACATCCACCAGCTGGCCACGACGATCTCCGAGAAGTTCGCCGAGTCCGATCGCGCCGGGGTGCAGGTGACCGTCCTCAGCTTCGGGTTCAAGTACGGCCTGCCCCCCGACGCCGACATGGTGGGTGACGCGCGGTTCCTCCCCAATCCGTTCTGGGTGCCCGCGCTCCGGCAGCAGTCGGGGCTCGACGAGCCGGTCACGACGTACGTCATGCAGCAGGACGGGGCACGAGAGTTCGTCGACGCCTTCGCCGCCTCGCTCGTCCCCGTGTTGTCGGGCTATCAGCGTGAGAACAAGAGACACGCTACGATCGCCATTGGCTGCACCGGGGGCAAACATCGATCGGTCACCCTCGTGGGTGAACTGGCGGCGCGTCTGCGTGGACTCCCCGGCGTGGCGGTCAGCGTGAAACACCGCGACCTTGGCCGAGAATGACCCACCGAGGTCGTTCAGCACGCCCGTGTACCGACGACAAGTCGACCTGACGAAAAGGAACAACCGGAGTGGCCCAGACTGCCGACGTCAAAGAAGAACTCGCCCGCGTCGAGGTGAGCAGGACGACGATCCGGGCCGCCGAGCTCGCCACCGTTCTCCGCTTCGCCGGGGGACTGCACCTCATCTCCGGTCGCATCGCGGTCGAGGCAGAACTGGACTCGGCCCTCATCGCCCGACGGGTCCGCAAAGACCTGGCCGAGCTGTACGGGGCCCGGAGCGACGTCGCCATGACGGCTCCCTCCGGCACACGACGCACCCCCGGGTTCCTCGTGCGGGTCCACGAGGCCGGCGAGACGCTGGCCCGTCAGACCGGGCTCATGGACGCCCGCCGACGACCGGTGCGTGGCTTGCCGAACCGACTCACGACCGGCTCGCGTGACGATCTCGCCGCGATCTGGCGCGGTGCCTTCCTCGCCCAGGGTTCCCTGACCGACCCCGGTCGTTCCGCCTCGCTCGAGGTCGTGTGCCCCGGCAACGAGACCGCCATGGCGCTCGTCGGGGCCGCCGGGCGACTGGGCGTCGCGGCGAAGGCCCGCGAGGTCCGGGGCGTGCACCGCGTGATCATCCGCGACGGCGAGGCGATCGGCACCATGCTCAAGGTGATGGGTGCCGAGAAGAGCGTGACCGACTGGGAAGAGATGCGCCAGCGCCGGGAGGTGCGCGCGACCGCCAACCGACTCGTCAACTTCGACGACGCCAACCTGCGACGTTCCGCCCAGGCCGCCGTCGCCGCCTGCGCCCGGGTCGACCGGGCGATGGAGCTCCTCGGCGACGACATTCCCGACCACCTCAAGTACGCGGGCGAACTGCGACTGGCCCACCGCGACGCCAGCTTGGACGAACTCGGCCACCATGCCGACCCCCCGATGACCAAGGACGCCGTGGCGGGACGCATCCGCCGCCTGCTCGCCATGGCCGACAAGAAAGCCAGTGACCTGGGCCTGCCGGGTACGGACGCCAATCTCCCGAGCGACCTCGACCTCGACTGAGGTCGACGGAGGGGGTCCCATGACGTCACGGGACGGCGAATCCCAGAGGGCGACTGCTACTGTCGTAAGCGGTGTCCGACCCGAGGTCATCGAGAGTTCGGGCGTCGCCACGGGCCTGGTCGCCCACACCCTCCACGCGTCCCCACGACGCCTGATCATCAGGAGTTTCATTGACCGTCAAGATCGGCATCAACGGCTTCGGTCGCATCGGCCGTAACTACTTCCGCGCGGCGCTCGCCAAGGGAACCGACATCGAGATCGTCGCCGTCAACGACCTGACCGACAACGCTGCCCTCGCACACCTCCTCAAGTTCGACTCGATCACGGGTCGTCTCGACGCCACCGTCGAGCTCGACGGCGACTCGATCGTCGTCGACGGCAAGCCGATCAAGGTGCTCGCCGAGCGCGACCCCGCCAACCTGCCCTGGGGCGAGCTGGGCGTCGACATCGTCGTCGAGTCGACCGGTTTCTTCACGAAGGCCGAAGACGCACGCAAGCACATCACCGCCGGTGCGAAGAAGGTCCTCATCTCGGCTCCCGCCACCGGTGACGACGCCACCATCGTGCTGGGCGTGAACGAGGGCATCTACGACCCCGCCAACCACCACATCATCTCGAACGCGTCGTGCACGACGAACAGCCTCGCGCCCCTGATGAAGGTGTTCCTCGACAACTTCGGCGTCGAGCGCGGTCTCATGACGACGGTCCACGCGTACACGGCCGACCAGAACCTGCAGGACGGCCCGCACAAGGACCCCCGCCGTGCCCGTGCCGCCGCGCTCAACATCGTCCCGACGTCGACCGGTGCAGCCAAGGCCATCGGCCTCGTGATCCCCGAGCTCGCCGGCAAGCTCGACGGCTACGCCCTGCGCGTTCCCGTCCCCACCGGCTCGATCACCGACGTGACCCTCGAGACCAGCACCCCGGTGACGGTCGAGCAGATTAACGCCGCGTACAAGGCCGCAGCCGAGGGCGAGCTCAAGGGCATCCTCGCCTACTCCGAAGACCCGCTGGTGTCCACCGACATCACGACCGACCCGCACTCGTCGATCTACGACTCGGGGCTCACCAAGGTCATCGGCAACCTGGTCAAGATCCCCTCGTGGTACGACAACGAGGGGGGCTACTCGACCCGCCTCGTCGCCCTGACGAAGTACGGGGCCGACCGCCTCTAGTCCGACCCCGGTGCCCCGGCCCTCGCGGGCCGGGGCATCGTCCTCCGAACCCGAAACGAACCCATGAGCCTGCGAACCCTCGATTCCCTCGGTCCCTTGTCGGGCAAGCGCGTCATCGTCCGATGCGACCTCAACGTCCCGCTGAAGGACGGCGAGATCACCGACGACGGACGCATCCGTGCCTCCCTCGAGACCCTCGACCTACTCATCAACCAGGGGGCCAGGGTCGTCGTCATCTCGCACCTCGGTCGCCCCGACGGCGAGGCCAAGGCCGAGTACAGCCTGCGACCGGTCGCGCAACGACTCAGCGAACTCCTCGGCAAGAGCGTCGGCTTCGGGGCGAGCACCGTCGGCGACGAGACCACCGCAGCGGTGGCCGGTCTGACCGACGGCCAGATCATGGTGCTCGAGAACCTCCGCTACAACGCTGCCGAGACGTCGAAGGACGAGTCGGAGCGTCAGGAGTTCGCCCGTCGCCTGGCCGAACTCGGCGACGTGTTCGTCTCCGACGGCTTCGGCGTCGTGCACCGCAAGCAGGCGAGCGTGTACGAGCTCCCCGCGCTCCTCCCGAGCGCAGCCGGCACGCTGATCTCCCGCGAGCTCGAGGTCCTCGACAAGCTGACCGAGAACCCCACACGGCCCTACACCGTGGTCCTCGGAGGTTCGAAGGTGTCCGACAAGCTCGGCGTCATCGAGCACCTGCTCCCGCGGGTCGACAACCTGCTCATCGGTGGCGGCATGCTCTTCACCTTCCTCGCCGCCCAGGGGCTCCCCGTCGGCAAGAGCCTGCTCGAGAAGGACCAGCTCGACCGGGTCCGGGGCTACGTCGACGAAGCCGCGCGTCGGGGCGTCAATCTCGTCCTCCCCGTCGACGTGGTGGTCGCTTCGTCGTTCAGCGCCGATGCCGACCACACCGTGGTCGCCTCGGACGGCATCGAGTCCTCTCCTCTGGGTGCGGATGCCCTCGGGTTGGACATCGGCCCCGAGACGGCGGCCCGCTTCGCCGAGACCGTCCAGACGTCGTCCACGGTCTTCTGGAACGGACCGATGGGAGTCTTCGAATTCCCGGCCTTCGCACACGGCACCAAGGCGGTCGCCGAGTCTCTCACCCATGTCTCGGGTCTCGGTGTCGTCGGCGGTGGCGACTCGGCCGCGGCCGTTCGTGCCCTGGGCTTCACGGACGACCAGTTCGGCCACATCTCCACCGGTGGTGGAGCCAGCCTCGAATTCCTCGAGGGCAAACGACTCCCCGGACTGGAGGTCCTCGGATGGTGACCACGCGCACCCCCCTCATCGCCGGCAACTGGAAGATGAACCTCGATCACCTGCAGGCGATCGCGTTCGTCCAGAAGCTCGCCTGGTCCCTCAAGGACGCCAAGCACGACTTCGACTCGGTCGAGACCGCGGTGTTCCCGCCGTTCACCGACATCCGCAGCGTGCAGACCCTGCTCGACGCCGACAAGCTCGAGCTGGCGCTCGGAGCCCAGGACCTCTCCGCCCACGATTCCGGTGCCTACACGGGCGAGGTCTCGGGGCCGTTCCTCGCCAAGCTCGACGTCCGCTACGTCCTGGTCGGGCACTCGGAGCGCCGGACGCTCCACGCCGAGGACGACGAGGTCGTGGCGACGAAGGTCGCTGCGGCTCATCGGTCGGGCCTCGTCCCCGTGATCTGCGTCGGCGAGACGGCCGACGACCTCGAGCAGCACGGACCGAGCGCGGTGCCGGTGGCTCAACTCCGTGCGGCGCTCGCCCAGGTGCCCGCGTCCGCCGAGATCGTCGTGGCCTACGAGCCCGTCTGGGCGATCGGGTCCGGGCAAGCGGCCACGGCCGAGCAGGCCGAGCAGGTCTGCGCCGCGCTGCGGGTGGCCCTGGTCGACATCGTCGGTTCTGACGCCGCCGCCGCGACCCGTGTCCTCTACGGCGGATCGGTCAAGTCCACCAACATCGCGTCCTTCATGCGTGAGCCCAACGTCGACGGAGCCCTCGTCGGTGGGGCGAGCCTCGACGTGTCGGAGTTCGCCAGCATCGTCCGTTTCCAGGCGCACGTCGGCGTCTGAGCCGATCGGGGCGCCGCCCGTCGGTGCCCTTCCGGCTCGTGCTGCCGGGGTGACGGCCTCTCGCGGTTATACTGTTCAGCGGTCTCACCGCATCGAAAGGTCCCACGTGGAAATTCTCCAGGTCATCCTGCAGGTGTTGCTCGGCATCACGAGCCTCCTGCTGACCCTCCTCATCCTGCTCCACCGCGGTCGCGGCGGCGGTCTGTCCGACATGTTCGGCGGTGGTGTCACGAGCAACCTCGGGGCGTCCGGCGTCGCCGAGCGCAACCTCAACCGAATCACGGTCTTCCTGGGTCTCGTCTGGATCACCTGCATCGTGGTCCTTGGCCTCATCACCAAGTTCGCGGCGGTCAGCTGATGGCCTCGGGCGGTAGTGCAATCCGCGGTTCGCGCGTCGGCGCGGGCCCCATGGGCGAACAAGACCGTGGCTTCCACGCCGAGCGGATCACCATCTCGTACTGGGACGCCCTCGGCAACGAGGTCGTACGCCACTTCGCGGCCAACGTGCCCGACGAAGAGATCCCCGAGACCGTCGATTCGCCCTCGAGCGGGCTGCCGGCAGGTCGCGACAAGGCGAACCCACCGACGGTCGCCAAGCTCGAGCCCTACAAGACTCACCTCGCGTACGTGAAAGAGCGCCGGACCGAAGAAGAGGCCGAGCAATTGCTCGAAGAGGCCCTTCAGCAGTTGCGCGTCCGACGCGGCAAGGCCTGAGCCAAGTCGAGCGCACCTCCTGGTGTCTCGACGCCGACCACGACGAAGGGCCCCGCAGCCATCAGCTGCGGGGCCCTTCGTCGTGCCACGAACGCTCGGTCCGGGCCGGGACTCAGTACGTGGAGGCGATCAGGTTCTCGGGGACCTCGGCGGCTGCGTCCTGGTCGACGAAGAAGACGGTGCGCTTGCGCCCCTTGACCCCGGCCACCGGCACCTGGTCCGCACCGGCACCCGCGAGGGCGAGCCCCAGAGACGAGGCCTTCTCGGCCCCGGCGAGGATCATCCAGACGCGCTGCGAGTTGTTGATCACCGGCAAGCTCAGCGTCAGGCGCACCGGCGGCGGCTTGGGGGAGTCGTCGATCGTGAGCACGGTCGGCTCGAGCTGACGGATCTGCGCCTTGTCGGGGAACAACGAGGCCACGTGACCGTCGGGACCGACGCCGAGAAGCGTGATGTCGAAGCGGGGGGCCTCGTCGTCGGCCTGTGCGTGCTGGCGGAGCTCGTCGCGGTAAGCGACGGCCGCTGCCTCGACGTCGGCGTAGTCGCCGACAGCACCGAAACGGTGGACGTTCTCGGGCAGCAACCCGATGTGGTCGAGCAGGTCGATGCCGGCCTGTGTGTCGTTGCGGTCGGAGTCTCCGGCGGGAACCCACCGTTCGTCGGCCCACCAGATCGAGACCTTGGACCAGTCGACGCTGTCGCGGGCCGGTGACGCGTTGATGGCCGCCAGCACGAGCGTGCTCACCGACCCGCCGCTCACGACGACCGACGCATAGTTCTGCTCTTCGAGCACGTCGATGATCTTGGTGATGAAGCGGGCGGCCACGGACGCACCCAGCGATTCTTTGTCGGGGTGGACCAGCACCCGGCGTTCGTTCGTCACGGTTCTCTATCTGCTCTAGTTGCTCTGGACGGGTTCGCTCAATTGGCCGACCCCGTGTCTCACGACGTTCCCGAACAGGTCGTCGGGGTCGAGTCTACGGAGTTCCTCGGCCAGGCAGTCGCGAAGCGAGCGGCGTGGCAGCGCGAGGTCGTGAGTGGGCTGGCCCGGTTGGGTCAGTGTCGCGACGTCGTCGAGGGAACGTTCGAGGACGATGGACCCGGAGGCGCGGACGAGTTGGACCCCGTGGATGCCGCTCGAGCCGGTCGCCCGGGTCGTCAACTCTCCGTCGACGGGCACCTGGAGCTGCAGACGCAGCCAGGCGGCAAGGAGGAGCGTCGAGGGGGAGTCGGGCGCCCCGGAGACACCGACCTCGGTCACCGACTCGTAGGGCGGCTGGTCGAGCACCGCGGCGAGCTGTGCCCGCCACAGGGTGAGCCGGGTCCAGGCGAAGTCGGTGTCACCGGGAGCGTAGCTGCGAGCGAGGTCGATGATCGACTGGCGCGGGTTGGACTGACTCGCGGCGTCGGTGATGCGCCGTTGCGCGATGCGCCCCAGTGGGGACTCCGAGACGACGGGGGGAGCGGTCTTGGGCCACCACGCCACGACGGGAGCGTCGGGGAGCAGGAGCCCGGTGACGAGCCCCTCTTCGTCGCTCGCGGTCTCACCGTAGGCCCGGAGCAGGATGACCTCGCTGGCACCGGCGTCGCCCCCCACGCGGATCTGAGCGTCGAGTCGTCCCTCGCCGTCGTCGACGCCGGCCGAGGTGGATACGACGATGACCCTCATGGGGTGCTCGCGGGAGGCGTCGTTCGCTGCCTCGATGGCTTCTTCCTCGTCACCGAGACGCGTGGAGATGATCAAGGTGAGGACGCGCCCCAACGCGACCGCGCCTCCTTCTTCCCTGATCTTGACCAGCGTCTTCTGGACGCGGCTGATGGTGCTGTCGGGCAGGTCGACGATCACGGACGCCTCCAGGTACGGCCGTCACGGGCCATGAGTTCATCGGCCGAGGCGGGGCCCCACGTGCCGGGTCGGTACTGTTCGGGCTGGCCCTGGGTGGCCCAGAACTCCTCGATCGGGTCGAGGATCTTCCACGAGAGCTCGACCTCTTCGTGCCGGGGGAACAAGGGAGGATCGCCGAGGAGGACGTCGAGGATCAGACGTTCGTAGGCTTCGGGGCTGGCCTCGGTGAAGGCGTGACCGTAGCCGAAGTCCATGGTGACGTCGCGGACCTGCGTGCCGATGCCGGGCACCTTGGACCCGAACCGCAGGGTGACTCCCTCGTCGGGCTGGACCCGGATCACGAGAGCGTTCTGCCCCAGGGACGTCTGGGTGCCGAAGATGTTCTCGGGCACCTGCTTGAAGACGACCGCGATCTCGGTCACGCGACGCCCGAGACGCTTCCCGGCGCGGAGGTAGAAGGGCACGCCCGCCCAGCGTCGGGTGGCGATCTCGAGCTTGATGGCGGCGAAGGTCTCCGTCGTGCTCTCGGGGTCCATGCCCTCTTCGTCGAGGAAGCCGAGGACCTTCTCGCCGCCCTGCCACCCGCCGGCGTACTGGCCTCGTGCAGTGCCGGTGGCGAGGTCGGCGGGCAGGCGGACGGCCGAGAGGATCTTCTCCTTCTCGGCCCGGAGATCGCGTGCGGCGAACGTGACCGGCTCTTCCATCGCCGTCAGGGCGAGCAGTTGGAGGAGGTGGTTCTGGATGACGTCGCGGGCGGCACCGATGCCGTCGTAATAGCCGGCCCGGCCGCCCACTCCGATGTCCTCGGCCATGGTGATCTGGACGTGGTCGACGTAGTTGGAGTTCCAGAGGGGTTCGTACATCTGGTTCGCGAACCGCAGCGTGAGCAGGTTCTGCACCGTCTCTTTGCCGAGGTAGTGGTCGATGCGGAACACGCTGTCGGGCTCGAAGACCGTCTCGACGACGGCGTTGAGTTCGCGGGCCGTCTTGAGGTCGCTGCCGAAGGGCTTCTCGATGACGACGCGACGCCACGCACCGTCCTTCTCCTCGGCGAGCCCGGAGTTGCGGAGTTGCTCGGTGACCATGGGGAAGGCCTTGGGCGGGATCGAGAGGTAGAACGCGTGGTTCCCCATCGTGCCGCGCTCGCGATCGAGTTCTTCGATGGTGTCCTTGAGCCGAGCGAACGCGTCGGCGTCGTCGAAGACTCCCTGGACGAAACGGAAGCCCTCTTTGAGCTGACGCCAGACGTCTTCGTCGAACGGCGTGCGGGCGTGGTCCTTGACGGCCTGGTAGACGACCTGCTCGAAGTCCTGGCCCTCGAACTCACGACGGGCGAAACCGACGAGCGCGAAGCCGGGCGGCAACAGGCCACGGTTGGCGAGGTCGTAGACGGCGGGCATGAGCTTCTTGCGGGAGAGGTCGCCCGTCACACCGAAGATGATCAGGCCGCTCGGGCCGGCGATGCGGTTGAGACGTCGGTCGGAGGGCAACCTCAGCGGGTTGGACTCCGGCGTGATCGGCACCGGTGACATGGGGTTCCGTTCTGTGGTTCGAGGGGTGATCCGGTCGAGGACGGGCGAGACCTGCGGAGACCACCCGGGGGCAAGACGAAAGGGCCGGCGCCCGTGAGGACGCCGGCCCTTTCGGCTCAGCGGAGTGCGGCGGTGATGACCGGCAGTGCGGCCGCCACGTCGGTCACGGTCAGCGTGAGTACGGGACGACCGTGCTCCGCCAGGACCTTCGCGTCACCGGCGGCCTGTGCCTGCACGAGCTGCCCGAACGTGAACGGGCTGTCCGGGATCTCGAGATCGGTCGCGGGCACCTGCGTGATCTGCAGGAAGACACCGTTGGCGGGGCCCCCCTTGTGGTACTGACCCGTCGAGTGCAGGAAGCGCGGCCCCCACCCGAAGGTGACGGGACGCTGCGTGCGAGCCGCGAGGAGGTCACGGATCTCTTCAAGCTGCGGGTTCGCCACGCGGTCCACGTACGCCTGGATCGAGAGGTAGCCGTCGTCGCTCAGGTGCGAGAGCAGCGCGGCCACCGCCGACTCGAGCGTGTCGCCCAGTTCGACGCCTCCGACCTCGCGTACCTCGACGCCCTCGGCCGTGAAGGCCGGGGGAGTGGGCTCGGGACGGTCGTCGAGCAGCGCACGCGTCGCGATCTTCGCCGACTCGACGTCCGGCTGGTCGAACGGGTTGATGTCGAGCAGACGCCCGGCTACCGCGACGGCGTACTCCCAGACCATGATCTGGCCGCCGAGCGAACCCGAGATCTCGACCTCGCCGGGCGCGACCTCGCGGGTCTCGTCGGCGTTCGCCACGAGACGGACGACCTGCACGTCGTGCAGACCCGCCGTGATCTCGGGGGCGGAGGTCCCGATCACCACGGGGAGCAGTCCACGACCTTGCTTGCCGGTCGACTCGGCGATGAGCTGTTCGGCCCAGTCCGGGAACCCGACGATGTGGGTGCCGTCGGCGACGATCGCGATCTTGTCACGCAGCGGGGAGGTGCCCGCCAGCACGGCGCCCAGCACGAGGCCGGGGTTGTCGGCACGGTCCTGCGCCAACTCGACCGTGACGGCGTCGGCCTCGGCGAGCAGCTCGCGGATGTCGGCACCGGCCAGGCCGGACGGCACGAGGCCGAACGCCGAGAGGGCCGAGTAACGCCCGCCGATGTTGGGGTCGGCGTTGAAGACGCGGTAACCGGCCTCACGAGCCTGCCCGTCGAGGGGCGAACCCGGGTCGGTGACCACGACGATGCGCTCGACGGGGTCGATGCCCGCGTCGGTGAACGCCTTCTCGAACGTCTTGCGCTGGCTGGCCGTCTCGACGGTCGAACCCGACTTCGACGACACGACCAGCACGGTGCGCTCGAGACGGTCGGCGAGGGCCGTGAGGACCTGACCGGGCTCCGTCGCGTCGAGCACGGTGAGCTCGACACCGTAGGTGCGGGTGATGACCTCGGGCGCGAGCGACGAACCGCCCATGCCCGCGAGCACGACGTGGTCGACGCCCTTGGCGGCGAGCTCGTTGCGCAACGAGTCGATCTCGTCGAGGAGCGGAGTCGAGACCACGACGGCCTCGGTCCAACCGAGACGCTTGGCCGACTCGTCCTCGGCGTCAGGGCCCCACAGGGTGGGGTTCTGAGCCGTGATGCCCGAAGCGACGAGGTCGCTCACGAGCTGCGGGACGACCGTCTCGACCGCCTGTGCCGCGTCTCCGCTGGCAGCGATGGTGATGGTCACTTGGACTCCCCGGCGGGCTTGGCTGCCTCGAGGGCCGCCGTGACCGTGTCGAGCAGTTCGTTCCACGACACGATGAACTTCTCGACGCCCTCTTTCTCGAGGGTCTCGGTCACGTCGTCGTACGAGACGCCCTGCGCGGCGATCGCGTCCATGGTCTCGTTGGCCGACGCGTAGGAGGCGCTGATCGTGTCGCCACGGATCTCACCGTGGTCGAAGGTCGCCTCGAGAGTCTTCTCGGGCATCGTGTTGACGACGTCCTGGGCGACGAGCTCGACCACGTAGGTGGTGTCGAGGACGGCGGGGTCCTTGACTCCGGTCGAGGCCCAGAGGGGACGCTGCTTGTTGGCACCGGCAGCGAGGAGGCCCTTGGCCCGCTCCGTGTCGAAGGCCTGCTGGTAGACCTCGTAGGCGAGCTGGGCGTTGGCCACGCCGGCCTTGCCCTTGAGTGCCTTGGCCTCGTCCGTTCCGACGGCGTCGAGGCGCTTGTCGATCTCGGTGTCGACACGCGAGACGAAGAACGAGGCGACCGAGTGGATCTCGGTGATGTCGATGCCGGCGGCCTTGGCCTGCTCGAGGCCCGTGAGGTACGCGTTGATGACGGCGCGGTAGCGCTCGAGGCTGAAGATCAACGTCACGTTGACGCTGATGCCCTGGGCGATGACCGCGGTGATGGCCTCGAGACCCTCGACGGTAGCCGGGATCTTGATGAGGGCGTTGGGGCGACCGACCTTGGCGGCCAGCTTGACCGCCTGGTCGATGGTGCCCTGGGCGTCGTGCGCCAGACCCGGCTCGACCTCGATCGACACGCGGCCGTCGAAGCCGTCGGTCGTGTCGTAGACCTCGCGGAAGATGTCGCAGGCACGGGTGACGTCGTCGGTCGTGATCTCGAAGACGGCGTCGGTGACGCTGACACCGGTCTTGGCGAGCAGGGCGACCTGGTCGTCGTAGGCCTCGCCCTTGGCCAGAGCCGAGGCGAAGATCGTGGGGTTGGTGGTGACGCCGACGACGTTGCGCTCGGCGATCAGCTTCTGCAGGCCGCCCGCGTTGATGCGCTCGCGCGAGAGGTCGTCGAGCCAGATGCTCACGCCGGCGGCGGAGAGCTGTGCGGTGTTCGAATCAGTCATGTTCTTCTTCTTCCTTTGTCGACGCTCAGAGAGCGGCGATCGAGTCCTTGGCGGCGGCGACGGCGGCTTCGGTCGTCATGCCGAACTGCTTGAACAGCGTCTTGTAGTCGGCCGAGGCGCCGAAGTGCTCGATCGACACGCTGCGACCGGCGTCGCCGACGATGCCGCGCCACGGCATGGCCACACCGGCCTCGATCGAGACGCGGGCCTTGACGGCGGCCGGCAGGACGGCCTCTTTGTACTCGTCGCTCTGCTCGTCGAACCACTCGATGCTCGGAGCTGAGACGACGCGGGCGTTGATGCCCTCGCCGCGCAGGACCTCACGGGCCTCGACGGCGATCTGCACCTCGGAGCCGGTCGCGACGAAGATCACGTCGGGCGTGCCGCCCGGCGCCTCGGCCAGGACGTAGGCGCCCTTGGCGACGTTCTTCGCCGACGCGAAGGTGTCGCCCTCGGCGTCACCGGTACCGCGCTCGAAGACGGGCAGGTTCTGGCGGCTGAGCGCGATGCCGGCGGGGCCGTGGTGGCGCTCCAGGATCGTCGCCCAGGCCCAGGCCGTCTCGTTCGCGTCGGCCGGACGCACGACGTCCAGGTCGGGGATCGCCCGCAGCGACGCGAGCTGCTCGATCGGCTGGTGGGTCGGCCCGTCCTCGCCGAGGGCCACGGAGTCGTGGGTCCAGACGTAGATCGCGGGCGACTTCATCAGTGCCGCGAGACGGACCGCGGGGCGCATGTAGTCGCTGAAGATGAGGAAGGTGCCACCGAACGGGCGCGTGTTGCCGTGCAGCGTGATGCCGTTGAGGATGGCGCCCATCGCGTGCTCGCGGATGCCGAAGTGCAGCACGCGACCGTACGGGTCGCCGCTCCACTCGTCGGTCGACCACTCGGTCGGCACGAACGACTTCGAGCCCGTGATCGTCGTGAGGTTCGACTCGGCCAGGTCGGCCGAGCCGCCCCAGAGCTCGGGGACGACGCCGGCGAGGGCGTTGATGACCTTGCCCGATGCGGCGCGGGTCGAGACGTCCTTGCCTGCCTCGAAGACGGGGAGAGCCTCTTCGATGCCTTCGGGCAGCTCGTTCGCGAGGATGCGGTCGAGCATGACCTTCTTGTCAGGGTTGGCCGACGCCCAGGCGGCGAGCTTCTCGTCCCATTCGGCGTGCTGGGCCTGGCCGCGCTCGACGGCCTTGCGGGTGTGCTCGAGGACGGCGGGGTCGACGTCGAACGACTTCTCGGGGTCGAAGCCGAGGACCGACTTCAGGCCGGCGACCTCGTCGGCACCCAGTGCCGAGCCGTGGATCTTGCCGGAGTTCTGCTTCTTGGGCGAAGGCCAGCCGATGATCGTCTTGAGGATGATCAGCGAGGGCTTGTCGGTGACGGCCTTGGCCTTCTCGATGGCGTCGTGCAGTTCGGCGACGTCCTCGACGTATTCACCCGTCTTCTTCCAGTCGACGACCTGGACGTCCCAGTCGTAGGACTCGAAGCGCTTGTGGACGTCCTCGGTGAAGGCGATGTTGGTGTCGTCCTCGATCGAGATCTGGTTCGAGTCGTAGATGGCGACGAGGTTGCCGAGCTTCTGGTGGCCGGCCAGCGACGCGGCCTCGCTCGTGACGCCCTCTTGCATGTCGCCGTCACCGGCGATGACGTAGACGAAGTGGTCGAACGGGCTCGTGCCGGGCGCGGCGTCGGGGTCGAACAGGCCACGCTCGAAGCGGGCGGCGTAGGCGAAGCCCACCGAGCTGGCGAAGCCCTGACCCAACGGACCGGTCGTGATCTCGATGCCGTCGGTGTGGCCGTACTCGGGGTGGCCAGGGGTCTTCGAGCCCCAGGTGCGGAGGGCCTCGAGATCGTCGAGCTCGAGACCGTAGCCACCCAGGTAGAACTGGATGTACTGCGTCAGCGAGCTGTGGCCGACGGACAGGATGAAGCGGTCGCGACCGATCCAGGTGCTGTCGCTCGGGTCACGACGCATGACCTTCTGGAAGAGCAGGTAGGCGGCGGGCGCCAGGCTCATCGCGGTGCCCGGGTGGCCGTTGCCGACCTTCTCGACCGCGTCGGCCGCGAGGACGCGGACCGTGTCTACTGCTTTGTTGTCAATGGATTCCCATTGCAGATCTGCCACTGGAAGTTGACCCTTCTTGATGCGAACTGCGCGGGGTCGATTCGCTCCCGCGCTGACGTGCGCCTGCCGAGACGTCGTCGGCTGGGTCGCACACACGCTGGGGGCGGGGATCGGGACGGTTCGTCCGGTGACTCGGGACCGAGAGGGCGTGCGACTGGCAAGCACCTGCAAGTATAGGGACGAACCCCCTCCGCCCGTCCGCATCCGGCCGGGGGCTCGCCGTCAGCGTCGACGTTCATCGCCTAGACTCCTCGGGCAAACCGTTCGTCTCGTTAGAGGACTCATGACCGCAGCCGTAGACATCCGCCCCGACACGTCACCCCGGGGCTTCCGTCGCAAGGCTCGGGCGTACGTCGCCCTCACGAAGCCCCGCGTGATGGAGCTCCTGCTCGTCACCACGGCGCCGACGATGTTCTTGGCCCAGGGCGGCATCCCCAACCTGTGGCTCGTCGCGGCGACGCTGATCGGCGGCGCCCTGAGCGCCGGCTCGGCCTCGGCCTTCAACTGCTACATCGATCGCGACATCGACCGCATCATGAAGCGCACCCAGGGTCGGCCGCTTGTCACGGGTGACGTCAGCGACCGCGAGGCGCTGGTCTTCTCGTACGTGGTCGGCGTCGCGTCGATCGTCTGGCTCGCCCTGACGGTGAACCTGCTCTCGGCGGCGCTCTCGCTCGGGGCCATCCTCTTCTACGTCGTCGTCTACACGCTCTGGCTCAAACGCCGCACGCCGCAGAACATCGTGTGGGGCGGGATCGCCGGGTGCATGCCCGTGCTCATCGGTTGGGCCGCCGTCACGAACGACCTCTCGTGGTCGGCCGTCATCCTCTTCATGGTGATCTTCCTCTGGACGCCGCCGCACTACTGGCCGTTGTCGATGAAGTACCGCGACGACTACGCCGCGGCCGACGTCCCGATGCTCGCCGTGGTGCGCGGCCGGTCCATCGTCGGCTTGCAGGTCATCCTCTACGCCTGGGCCACCGTGGTCTGCTCGTTGATCCTCGTCCCCGTCGCCGGCATGGGCGTGCTCTACACGGTCGTGGCCCTCGCCAGCGGCGCCTGGTTCGTCTGGGAGTCCCACCGCCTCTACAGCCGGGCCATCCAGCACGTCGCCGAGGTCCGGCCGATGCGCGTCTTCCACAGCTCGATCACGTACCTCACGCTGCTGTTCGTCGCCGTCGGCGTCGACCCCCTGCTCCCGTTCTAGCCTCGTGAGCCCCTCCGACTGGACGGTCCGTCCGGCGCGCCCGGACGACGTCGGACCACTGACCGATCTGAAGCTCGTCGTCCTGAGGCCCGAGTTCGAGCGTCTCGGCATCTGGAACCCGCCCCGCCACCGTGCTCGTTTCGTGCGCGAGTTCGCCGCCGACGAGACGCGGGTCGTCGAGGGCGACCAGCGCCTCCTCGGCTGCATGGCGCTGCACCCGGACGGCGACACGACCTGGCTCCGTCACTTCTACCTGGTCGAGGAGGCGCGAGGTCGCGGCATCGGAACCGCCCTGCTCGCCGAGGCGATCGGCTCGGTCACCACGGGGTCGATCACCCTCGACGTGCTCACCGGCAGTCGTGCCGTGTCGCTCTACGAGCGCACGGGATTCGTCGTCGTCGACCAGGACGACGTCGACACCGTCATGCGCCGCGACTAGACCCCACGGTCGCGTCGATCAAGCGCGGACGGCGGCCGCCTCGACGATCGGCTCGACCTCGTCCGGTGCCTGGTCGTTGCGCAGGGAGAGCACGACGGCGGTCGTCGCGGCCACGAGCAGCGCTGCGAGCACCATGTGTCCACCGACGAGCAGGGGCGGAAGTCCGGTGCGCGCCTGAGTGATGCCGACCGCGATCTGCACGAGCTCGACACCGAGCAGGGCGAGGGGGAACCGTCGGGGGAGGCCTGCCCGGATCGTCCAGACGACGACGGCCAGGGTGAGGGCGAGGGTGGCGTAGGCCGGCCAGCTGTGGACGTGGTCCATGATCGCCGGGTCGAGACCGTTGCGGGGCGTGGCCGCGTCACCGGCGTGCGGGCCGGAGCCGGTCGTGAGGACGCCGACGACCACCGTGACGCCGACGACGGCCGCGGCCACGTGGACGAGCCGCGCGTAGCCCCGCGGAGTCGCCGCGTGGTGCCCCCGGGGCCCGCGGTACACCCGCCAGAGCAACGTGGTGGTCAGCGCGACGAGGACGATCGAGACGACGAAGTGGGCTCCGACGATGTAGGGGTTCAAGCCCGTGAGGACGGTGATGCCCCCGAGCACGGCCTGGAAGGGGATGCTCAGACCCTGCAGGAGGGTGAGCCAGAAGAAGTCGCGACGGACCGTGCGCATCCGCAGCACGAAGAGGAACGCGAGGATGACCACCAGGGTGAGCACGAAGGTGAGCAGACGGTTGCCGAACTCGATGACGCCGTGGATGCCCATCTCCGGCGTGCTGACGAACGAGTCGGCCGTGCAGCGGGGCCAGGTGGGGCAGCCGAGGCCCGATCCCGTGAGCCGCGCCGCGCCTCCCGTGCCGATCAGCAGCGCCTGACAGACGAACGACGCCCAGGCGATGAAACGGACCCGACGATCGACGGTCGTGGGGAGCCACGACCAGGCTCGGGTCAGGACTCCGGTGGCGCCCACCTGTGCGTTGCTCACGACTTGCTGCCTTTCGTCACTTTCGGCGGTCGGCCCTGTAGAATCAACGGGTTCAGGAACACGACCCGGCAGGGTGTCGACGGAGACATCCGAAGACCGTGAGATCCGCAGAAGCGGTGCACGGCCTTCACCACCAGTCTAAGCAACGCCACCTGACGACTCGATCACGTCGAGCGTCGACCGGCGAGGCGGCGACAGCCGGTGTGTTCGACTCGCAGGGCGAGCAACCGGGCCGCTCCACCACCCGGGGAATGCCGTTCGGCCGACCCGTGTTCGGTCCGGCAGAGAAAGAGGTAGTCATGTCAGACGTGTTGATCGATCGACCCGAGCTCGCGAGCCTGGGGCAGTACGAGTTCGGCTGGTCCGACTCCGACACCGCGGGCGCCTCGGCGCGCCGAGGGGTGTCACCCGAGGTCGTCACCGACATCTCGAACCTGAAGAGCGAACCCGAGTGGATGCTCAAGAACCGGCTCAAGGGCCTGACGCTGTTCGAGCGCAAGCCCATGCCGACGTGGGGCGCCGACCTGTCGGGCATCGACTTCGACAACATCAAGTACTTCGTGCGCTCGCCCGAGAAGCAGGCGACCCCCTGGGACGAGCTGCCGGACGACATCAAGACCCCCTACGAGAAGCTCGGCATCCCCGAGGCCGAGCGCAACCGCCTCGTGGCGGGCGTCGCCGCCCAGTACGAGTCCGAGGTGGTCTACCACCAGATCCGCGAGGACCTCGAGCAGCAGGGTGTCATCTTCATGGACACCGACACGGCGCTGCGCGAGCACCCCGAGCTCTTCCAGGAATACTTCGGCACCGTCATCCCGGCCGGCGACAACAAGTTCGCCGCGTTGAACACGGCCGTCTGGTCGGGCGGCTCGTTCGTGTACGTTCCGAAGGGCGTCCACGTCGAGATCCCGCTGCAGGCGTACTTCCGCATCAACACCGAGAACATGGGTCAGTTCGAGCGGACGCTCATCATCGCCGACGAGGGCAGCTACGTCCACTACATCGAGGGCTGCACGGCTCCGATCTACAAGTCCGACTCCCTGCACTCGGCCGTGGTCGAGATCATCGTGAAGAAGAACGCCCGCGTTCGCTACACGACGATCCAGAACTGGTCCAACAACGTGTACAACCTGGTCACCAAGCGGGCGATCGCCCACGAGGGCGCGACCATGGAGTGGATCGACGGCAACATCGGATCGAAGGTGACGATGAAGTACCCGTCGATCTACCTGGTCGGCGAGCACGCCAAGGGCGAGACCCTGTCCGTCGCCTTCGCGGGCCCCGGTCAGCACCAGGACGCCGGCGCGAAGATGATCCACATGGCGCCCTACACGACGTCCTCGATCGTCTCGAAGTCGATCGCCCGAGGCGGCGGTCGCGCGGGTTACCGTGGCGAGGTGCGTGTCGACGAAGCGGCCCACCACGCGGCCAACACGGTCCGTTGTGACGCCCTGCTGGTCGACACGATCTCCCGGTCCGACACGTACCCCGCCATCGACATCCGGGTCGACGACGTCCAACTGGGTCACGAGGCAACCGTGTCGCGGGTCAGCGAAGAGCAGCTCTTCTACCTCATGTCGCGCGGCATGGCCGAAGACGAAGCGATGGCCATGATCGTCCGTGGCTTCATCGAGCCCATCGCCCGCGAGCTCCCGATGGAGTACGCGCTCGAACTCAACAAGCTCATCGAGATGAGCATGGAAGGATCAGTCGGCTAGATGTCCGCCGCAGCACCCACCCCCACACCAGAGTCCACCCCCACGCCGGGCGTCCAGCACGGCGCCGGTGCCCACAGCGACGGCGGCTGGGGCCTCGTGCCCGTGCAGACGCGTTCCGAGCGGTTCACCTCGGTCGACCCCGCGGCGTTCCCCGACGTGACCGGTCGCGAGGTGGACTGGAAGCTCAGCCCGGTGTCGCGCCTCCGTCCGTTGATCGACGGTGACCTCGACGGCTCGCCCTATGCCTACCTGGCTCGAGAGACGCCCGGTGCCACCGTCGAATGGATCGACCGCAGCGACTCTCGGGTCGGCACGGCCGGAACGCCCGAAGACAAAGCGGCGGCGAACGCGTGGTCGAGTGCCGAGAAGGTTCTGGCCGTGACGCTCACGGGCGACGAGCCGTCGGCGATCACCGTCGGACGCTCGGGTCTCGATCGCG
Source organism: Frigoribacterium sp. RIT-PI-h (assembly GCF_001297205.1). Classification (NCBI taxonomy): domain Bacteria; kingdom Bacillati; phylum Actinomycetota; class Actinomycetes; order Micrococcales; family Microbacteriaceae; genus Frigoribacterium; species Frigoribacterium sp. RIT-PI-h. Next base: position 169,750 of record NZ_LHOZ01000065.1, read on the forward strand.
AGCCACGGGCCGGTCACACCCTGATCCACGCCAAGGCGAACAGCCACGCCATGGTCGTCCTCCGCAACACCGGGTCGGCGCAGCTGGTCGAGAACGTCGAGATCCTCGTCGACGAGGGTGCGCACCTCACCGTCGTCACCCTGCAGGAGTGGGACGACGACGCGGTGCACCTCGCGAGCCACCACGCCCGCATCGGTCGCGACGCCCAGCTCAAGCACTTCGTCGTCAGCCTCGGCGGATCGGTCGTCCGGGTCAACCCGTCGGCCCACCTGGCAGAGCAGGGTGCCGACGCCGAACTCTACGGCGTCTACTTCGCCGACGCCGGCCAGCACCTCGAGCAGCAGGTCTACGTCAACCACGACGCCCCCAAGACGCGGAGCCGCGTGAACTACAAGGGTGCCCTCCAGGGTGCCGGTGCCCGGACGGTGTGGATCGGTGACGTTCTCATCGGACGGACGGCTCCCGGAACCGACAGCTACGAGCAGAACCGCAACCTGGTGCTGAGCGAGGGCACGCGCGCCGACTCGATCCCGAACCTCGAGATCGAGACCGGTGACATCGAGGGCGCCGGTCACGCCAGCGCGACCGGTCGCTTCGACGACGAGCACCTCTTCTACCTGCAGTCGCGTGGCATCTCCGAGCACGAGGCACGCCGCCTGGTGGTGCTCGGCTTCCTCGTCGAGGTCATCCAGAAGATCGGCGACGCCGACCTGCAGGCCCGCCTCGTGGACGCCATCGAGGCCGAACTCGCCGCGGGCGAGGCGACGTCGACCGAGACGGTCGCCTGATGGCGACGAAGGTCTGCGGCGTCGACGACGTCAGCCCCTCCCAGGCGCACCGCGTCGTCGTCGACGGTGTCGCGATCGCGGTCGTGAAAGACAGTGCCGGCACGATCCACGCGATCGGTGACACCTGCACCCACGGCGACATCTCGCTCTCCGAGGGCTTCGTCGAGGACGACACCCTCGAGTGCTGGGCCCACGGCTCGAAGTTCGAGCTCACCACCGGCAAGCCGCTCACGCTGCCCGCCTACGAACCCGTACCGGTCTTCTCGGTCTCCGTCATCGACGGCGAGGTGTACGTCGACACCACCTCGACCTCCACCGGCGCCGCACAGTAAAGGAACAGAACGCATGTCCACTCTCGAGATCCGCGACCTCAAGGTCAGCATCGACACCGACGCCGGCCCCAAGCCCATCCTCAAGGGCGTCGACCTCACCATCAACGAGGGCGAGATCCACGCCGTCATGGGCCCCAACGGCTCGGGCAAGTCGACCCTCGCCTACACGATCGCCGGCCACCCCCGCTACAACGTCGACGGGGGCTCCATCCTGCTCGACGGTCGCGAGGTGCTCGAGATGAGCGTCGACGAGCGCGCCAAGGCGGGGCTCTTCCTCGCCATGCAGTACCCCGTCGAGATCCCCGGCGTCACGGTCTCGAACTTCCTCCGCACGGCCAAGACGGCCCTCGACGGCGAGGCCCCGGCCATCCGCGGCTGGATCAAGGACCTCCGCGAGTCGATGAACGCCCTCAAGATGGACTCGGCCTTCGCCGAGCGCAACGTCAACGAAGGCTTCTCGGGTGGCGAGAAGAAGCGACACGAGATCATGCAGCTCGAGCTCCTCAAGCCGAAGTTCGCCGTCCTCGACGAGACCGACTCCGGTCTCGACGTCGACGCGCTGAAGATCGTCTCCGAGGGCGTCAACCGTGCCAAGGCCAACACCGGTCTCGGTCTGTTGCTCATCACGCACTACACGCGCATCCTGCGCTACATCAAGCCCGACTTCGTCCACGTGTTCGTCGACGGCCACGTCGCCGACGAGGGTGGCCCCGAGCTGGCCGACCGTCTCGAGAACGAGGGCTACGACCGGTACGTCACGGCTGCCGCCGAGGCCGCTGCGACCTCGGCGGTCTGACCGTGGCCGTCGCACTCAGCCCCGAGAAGTTCGATCAGACCATCGAGGCACTGAAAGAGGTCGTCGACCCCGAGCTGGGCGTCAACATCGTCGATCTGGGGCTCATCTACGACCTCGCGATGGACGAAGAGCACGAGAACGCCCTCATCATCAGCATGACGCTGACGAGTGCGGGTTGCCCGTTGACGGATGTCATCGAGGGAGACACCGCGAACGCCCTCGACGGTGTCGTCGACGCCTTCCGCATCAACTGGGTGTGGATGCCGCCGTGGGGTCCCGATCGCATCACTGACGACGGTCGCGACATGATGCGCGCCATCGGGTTCTCCATCTGAATCCGGCCCGTCGGCACGACGACGAAGCCCCGCCCCTCCGAGAGGGGCGGGGCTTCGTCATGCGTCCTCGACGATCACGCCGGGGAGCAGGAGGCGCTAGTCACCGATGTGCTTCAGCGCACGCCAAGCGAGGGGCAGGGCCGCCGCCGCGATCAGCCACTTGGCGATGCCGCCGACGATGAACGGGTACAGGCCGGCCGCGAGGACACTCGGAAGGTCGTTCGGCAGACCCAACGAACCGAGCACGACCGCCAGATAGGGAAGGCCCACGGCGAAGGGGATGAGGCTCGCCAGGAAGAAGGCGGCCGCCGAGCGCCACCACTTCTTGTCCCAGTCCCGCTCGGACAGCCAGCCGATGACGGCCGCCGCCACGACGAAGCCGATCACGAAGCCGAAGCTCGGCTTGAAGACGCTGAGGGGGCCGCCCGAGAACTCGGCGAAGATCGGCAGTCCGGCGACGCCCAGCACCAGGTAGGTGGCCAGGGAAAGCGCGCCGCGACGGGCGCCGAGGGAGGCGCCGACGAGCATCACACCGAGCGTCTGTCCGGTGACGGGCACCGGCCAGAGCGGCACCTGCACCTGCGCGAGGGCCGAGACGACGGCGACCCCACCGAGGACGAGGGCCACGTCGGTGGTGGCGCCCCGGGCCACCAGACGGTCGGCGAGGACCGGCCGTGAGGTCGATGCGGCAGTGTTCGTCATGGGGACTCCTAGAATGGGTAGGTTGATCGGCCGAGCGGCTGGTCGGCAGCGCAGTGCTGCGACCCTCTCCACACGACGTCCCCATCCTATGGGCGGCCCCCTTCCGGGCCCCGTTGTGGACTCCTCACCAATCGATTGGACATCTGCTGTGCTCTCCGTGCACGATCTCGAGATCCGCGTCGGCGCGCGCCTCCTCATGGCCGACGTCTCGTTCCGGGTCGACCGGGGCGACAAGATCGGCCTCGTCGGCCGCAACGGCGCCGGCAAGACGACCATGACCAAGACGCTCGCCGGTGAGACCCTCCCGACGGGCGGCAAGATCGAGCGCTCCGGCGAGATCGGCTACCTGCCGCAGGACCCTCGCAGCGGCAACCCCGAAGACCTCGCCCGGACGCGCATCCTCGACGCCCGAGGTCTCGGCCAGCTGCTGCTCGGCATCCAGGAAGCGACCCTCGCCATGGGCGACCCCGATCCTGACGTCGCCGCGCGCGCCATGAAACGCTACGGCGACCTCGACGACCAGTTCAACGCCCTCGGCGGGTACGCAGCCGAGGCCGAGGCCGCCTCCATCGCTAGCAACCTCAGCCTGCCGGACCGCATCCTCGACCAGCCCCTGTCGACGTTGTCGGGTGGTCAGCGCCGACGCATCGAGCTGGCCCGCATCCTGTTCTCGGCGGCCGACACGATGATCCTCGACGAGCCCACGAACCACCTCGACGCCGACTCGGTCGTCTGGCTCCGCGAGTACCTGAAGACCTACCAGGGCGGCGTCATCGTCATCAGCCACGACATCGAACTCGTCGAGGAAGTCGTCAACCGCGTCTTCTACCTCGACGCCAACCGCCAGGCCATCGACGTCTACAACATGGGGTGGCGCAACTACCAGCGGCAGCGTGCTGCCGACGAGGAGCGCCGCAAGAAGGAGCGCTCGAACGCCGAGAAGCAGGCCTCGGCCCTGCAGAAGCAGGCGGCCCGGTTCGGCGCGAAGGCGTCGAAGGCCGCTGCGGCCCACCAGATGGTGGCACGAGCCGAGAAGCTCCTCTCCGGCCTCGACGAGGTCCGCGCGGTCGACCGCGTGGCCAAGCTGCGCTTCCCGACGCCGGTGGCGTGCGGAAAGACGCCCCTCATGGCCTCGAACCTGTCGAAGAGCTACGGCTCGCTCGAGATCTTCACCGCCGTCGACCTCGCCATCGACCGTGGCTCGAAGGTCGTCATCCTGGGCCTGAACGGTGCCGGCAAGACCACCCTGTTGCGCATCCTCGCCGGGGTCGACGAGCCCGACACCGGGCAGCTCGAGCCGGGCCACGGGCTGCGGGTCGGCTACTACGCCCAGGAGCACGAGACGATCGACGTCAAGCGCAGCGTGCTCGAGAACATGGTGTCGTCCTCGCCGAACATCACCGAGATGGAGGCGCGGCGAGTGTTGGGCTCGTTCCTCTTCACGGGCGACGACTCGGCCAAGCCGGCCGGTGTGCTGTCCGGCGGCGAGAAGACACGGCTGGCTCTGGCGATGATCGTCGTCTCGGGGGCGAACGTCCTGCTGCTCGACGAGCCCACCAACAACCTCGACCCCGCGAGCCGCCTCGAGATCCTCGACGCCCTGAGCAACTACGAGGGTGCCGTCGTCCTGGTGAGCCACGACGAGGGCGCCGTCGAGGCCCTGAACCCCGAGCGAGTGCTGATCATGCCCGAGGGCACCGAGGACCACTGGACCCCGGACTACTCCGACTTGATCAACTTGGCGTGATCACCCCGGCCTGACCAGGTCCGCAGCCGCAGCCGCAGCCGCAGCCCCGGTCGGCGCCATGGTCAGCGGTGTACGGCGCCGTGGTCAGCGGCGCGCGCCGTCGAGGATCTCGTCCTCGACGTCGTTGTCATGGCGGGGCCGGGCGTCGCGACGACGCTGCCGTTCGGCCTCACGCTCGACGAGTTCGTCGTCGTCGGCGTTCTGGTTGCGGTACTCCTGTCGGAAGACGTAGAACAGGAAACCGAAGGCTCCGACCGCGAACATCAACCACTGGACGAAGTACGACAGGTTGAGGCCCGTGTCGATCTCGGGCTTCGAGGACGGCACGGGTGCCGTGGCTGGCGCGGGGCTCTCGCTGACGACGAGCCCGTAGGCACTCGAGTAGACGGGCTGCCCGACGCGGGACTCGACCTCGCTGAGCTGGATGGTCGCGATCTGGTTCGTCCCGGGAACGCCCGTCCGGTCGCCCAGAGCCGGTTCACCCGGTTTCAGGCGTGCGACCACCGTGACGTCGCCCGACGGAGGCGCGGGCACGACGTCGGGGGAGTCCTGGGCGTTGCCGGTCGGCACCCAGCCGCGGTCGACGACGAAGATCTGGCCCTGCGTCGTGCGGAACGGCACGAGGACCTCGAAGCCGGGCTGCCCGTTGAGCGGGCGGTTGCGCACCAGCAACTCGTCGTCGGCGAGGTAGCGCCCGGTCATCTCGACCGGCTGCCACTCTTGCGCGGCGTCGTAGGACGACAGCTCGGGCAACGCCTGCTGCAGGGGGACCGGGTCGGCGTCGTAGGTCTGCTCGAGCTGGCGCACGACCGCGAGCTTCTCGTCGTGCCGCGACCACTGCCAGTGGGCGAGGAACACGCAGATGATCGCGAAGACGACGGCGACGGCGAGGTAGCCCAGCCATCTGCGCGAGAGGGCGAAGCGGATGTTCGTCACCGCGCCTCCGTTCCGACCTGTTCGACGACCTCTGACACCCCCGTCACGACGACCGGGAAGTCACGTGCCTCGAGGAACTCGCGCAGGAAGTCGACGTGCTCGTCGCATGCCGACCACACCTTGACCCGGTCGATGCCGTGGATCTTGGGATTGCGCCAGTGCACATTATGCCGTGCCTCGGCTCGACAGGAGGCGCGAGAGCACTGCACGCCGACGGGATCGAGGCCGAGCATCAGGCGCTCCGCCGATCGTGATCCGCCTCGCCGGGCACGTCGTCGGACGAGGCGGCGGGGCCGGCAGGACCTGAGTCGCCGTCGACCACGGTCGGCCGGAACGGCGCCTGCGGCTCGCGGTAGAGCTCGATGCCGCCCGGGCTCTCGACCGCGTCGCCCGCCTCGTGGCCCACGTTCGCGAAGACGACGGCGATGTAGGGGATGACGACGGCACCGATGACGGGCAACAGGGTCCACCAGCCGAGAGGGAAGACGAAGCAGAGGGCGATGCAGACCAACCTGATGCCCATCGCCACCAGGTACTTGACCATGCGGGAGTGCCGGTCGTCGGTGGGGGAGGGCGGAAGGGACGTGATCGTGTTCGAGGCCTTCACGGGGCACACCTCGATGTCGGGAAGAGGGCGGACGCACCACGGACGGGTGCCGGACGGATCTCGGGGGCGGGACGCCCGGGGGACCGCCTCGATCCTAAGACCCGGGTCCGACAGTAGGCTGGTCAGCGGCCTGCCGATCACAGGTTCGCCGATCCGCGCCGCGACCTCGCGGCCACCGTCGAGATCGCTCACGAGGAGACAACCCATGACCACGCCCCGCACCGTCCTCGTCACCGGCGGCAACCGAGGCATCGGCTTCGCCATCGCCGAAGAGTTCGTCGCCCAGGGTCACCGCGTCGCCGTCACGGCCCGCAGCGGGCAGGGCCCCGAGGGCACGCTCACCGTCGTCGCCGACGTCACCGACGCCGCGTCGATCGACGCGGCCTTCAGCACCGTCGAGGCCGAGCTCGGGCCGGTCGAGGTCGTCGTCGCCAACGCCGGCATCACGAAGGACGGTCTGCTCATGCGCATGACCGAGGACGACTTCACCTCGGTCGTCGACACCAACCTCGGCGGCGCCTTCCGCGTCGTCAAGCGGGCGTCCAAGGGCATGCTCAAGGCCCGCTTCGGACGCATCGTCCTCGTGTCGAGCGTCGTCGGCCTCTACGGCGGCCCGGGCCAGGCCAACTACGCCGCCTCGAAGGCGGGCCTGGTCGGCTTCGCCCGCTCGCTGACCCGCGAGCTCGGAGCCCGCGGCATCCCCGCCAACGTGGGGGCCCCCGGCTGCGTCGAGACCGACATGCCCGCCGTCCGGCCCGAGGCGCAGCAGGCGGAGTACAAGAAGAGCACCCCCGCCGGCCGGTACGGCACCACGGCAGAGGTCGCGAAGACGATCACGTGGCTCGCGGGCGACGACGCCGCCTACATCTCGGGGGCCGTGATCCCGGTCGACGGCGGCCTCGGAATGGGCCACTAGGTCCGACCACGCAGGAGGCGCGGGTCGTCCCCTCGAGGGGCGCCCGCCTCCCGCCGCGGGTCAGCCGCGCAGTCCGAGCAGGGGCAGCAGCTGGGACAGGTCGTTCGTCCCGACGACCACGTCGGCTCGCTCACGGACCCGCGGCTTGGCGTTGAACGCGACCGAGAGTCCCGCGACGGCCATCATCTCGAGATCGTTGGCCCCGTCACCGACGGCGACGGTCTGCGCGAGGCCGACCCGCGCCTCCTCGGCCCATTGCCGCAGGGCGGCGGCCTTGGCGTGCGCGTCGATCACCGGACCGGAGACCCGTCCGGTCAGCCGGCCGTCCCGCACCTCGAGACGGTTGGCCCGGCGGAAGTCCAGACCCAGGTCGTCGGCCAGCGGGTCGAGGGTCTCGTGGAACCCGCCCGACACGACGCCGACGAGGCCACCCGCGGCGTGGACGACGTCGAGGAGGTCACGGACGCCGCGGGTCGGCGTGAGGCGCGAACGCACCTCGGCGAAGACGGACTCGGGCAACCCCTCGAGGGTCGCGACGCGCTCGGCGAGACTCGCGGCGAAGTCGAGCTCACCCGCCATCGCCCGGGACGTGACGTCCTCGACGCGATCTCGCGAACCGGCGGCGTCGGCCAGCAGCTCGATCACCTCGTCCTCGATCAGGGTGGAGTCGACGTCGAGGACGATGAGGAAACGCGGCACGCCGACAGCCTAGGGCCGTCGGCGCACCGCGCCTCTCGTGTGACCCCGGACGACTACTGGTCGACCCGGACCCCCTTGCCGACCACCGTGATGCCGGACGGCGTGACGGTGAAGCCGCGGGCCCGGTCGGCCTCGGGATCGACGCCGACGGAGGCCCCGGCCGCGATGACGACGTCCTTGTCGAGGATCGCCCGGTTGACGACGGCGTTCGGGCCGACGTGCGCCCGCTCGAAGACGACCGAGTCGACGACGCGTGAACCGCTGTCGAGGGTGCACCAGGGACCCAGGACGCTGCGTTCCACGTGCGCACCCGAGAGCAGCGAACCCAGCGACACGATCGAGTCGATCGTCGTGCCGAGGTTGCCGTGGCCGTCCCGGACGAACTTCGCGGGGGGCGAGTTGAGCTGCTGGCTGAAGATCGGCCAGTCGGTGTTGTAGAGGTTGAAGATCGGCAGGGCCGAGATCAGGTCTCGGTGCGCGTCGTAGAACGAGTCGATGGTGCCGACGTCGCGCCAGTAGTAACGATCGCGCTCGGTCGACCCGGGCACCTCGTTGCGGTTGAGGTCGTAGACGGCCGCGTCGCCACGGGAGACGAAGTCGGGCACGATGTCGCCGCCCATGTCGTGGTTCGAGTCGGGCTTCTCGCCGTCGCGCAGGACGGCGTCGATCAGGACGTCCGCGTCGAACACGTAGTTGCCCATGGACGCGAGGATCTCGTCGGGGGAGTCCGGGAGGCCCGTGGCGTCCGTGGGCTTCTCGAGGAACCGGCCGATGCGCGTCGGGTCGTCCGAGTCGACCTCGATGACGCCGAACTGGTCGGCGAGGGAGATGGGCTGACGGATGGCGGCCACGGTGACCCCGGCACCCGAGGCGATGTGCGCCTCGATCATCTGGGAGAAGTCCATGCGGTAGACGTGGTCGGCACCCACCACCACGACGATGTCGGGTTTCTCGTCACGCAGCAGGTTGAGGCTCTGCAGGATGGCGTCGGCGCTGCCGGCGAACCAGCGCTTGCCGAGTCGCTGCTGGGCCGGGACCGAGGCGACGTACGCCCCGAGCAGGCCCTCGATGCTCCAGGTCTGCGAGACGTGGCGGTCGAGGCTGTGCGACTTGTACTGGGTCAACACGACGATCTGCCGCAGACCCGAGTTGATCAGGTTCGACAGGGCGAAGTCGATGAGACGGTAGTTGCCACCGAACGGGACAGCGGGTTTCGCGCGGTCGGCGGTCAGCGGCATCAGGCGTTTGCCCTCGCCACCAGCCAGGACGATGCCGAAGATCTTCTTTGATGCCATGGGGCCAGAATGGCACGATTCGCGGTCGCACGACTACGGTGAACCACGTGCGAGTCGATGTCATCACCAAGGAATACCCGCCCAACGTCTACGGGGGCGCGGGCGTCCACGTCGTCGAACTCGTCAAGGCCCTGCGTCAGGGCGTCGAGGTGCAGGTGCGGGCGTTCGGCGAGGTCGACCCCGAACCCGACACGACCGGGTACCCCGACCTGCCCCAGCTCGACCAGGCGAACGCCACCCTGCGCACCCTCGGTGTGGATGTCACCATGGCCCAGGACGTCGCCGGAGCCGACGTCGTCCACAGCCACACCTGGTACGCGAACGCGGCCGGCCAGCTGGCCCAGATGCTGCACGGCGTCCCTCACGTCCTGACGGCCCACAGCCTCGAACCGCTGCGCCCCTGGAAGGCCGAACAGCTCGGTGGCGGCTACCGCGTCTCGAGCTGGATCGAGCGCCAGGCCTACGAGACCGCCGATCGCGTGATCGCCGTCAGCGACGGCATGCGCCGTGACATCCTGCGCTCCTACCCGTCGATCGACGAGTCGAAGGTCCAGGTCGTGTACAACGGCATCGACCTCGAGGGGTGGCAACGCGTCGACGACGCCGAGCTGGTCCGGGGCCTGGGCATCGACCCCGACCGCCCGTCGGTCGTCTTCGTCGGTCGCATCACCCGTCAGAAGGGCCTCCCGTACCTGCTGCGCGCGGCGAAGCTGCTGCCCGCCGACGTGCAGCTCGTGCTCTGCGCCGGTGCGCCCGACACCCCCGAGATCATGGCCGAGGTCACGGGCCTGGTCCGCGAGCTCCAGGAAGAGCGCACCGGGGTCGTCTGGATCGACACCGTGCTGCCCCGGCACCAGCTCAGCGCCGTGCTGAGCCAGGCCACCACCTTCGTCTGCCCTTCGGTCTACGAGCCCCTGGGCATCGTCAACCTCGAGGCGATGGCCTGCGGCGTGCCCGTCGTGGGGTCCGACACGGGTGGCATCCCCGAGGTCGTCGCGGACGGCCTGACCGGCCGCATCGTGCCCCTCGAGCAGGTGCAGGACGGCACCGGCACCCCGGTCGACCCCGACCGCTTCGTCGCCGACCTGGCGGCCACGCTCACCGAGGTCGTCTCCGACCCGGCCCTCGCACGCCTCATGGGGCGGGCCGGCCGCATGCGGGCCGAAGAAGAGTTCTCGTGGTCACGGATCGCCGAGCAGACCTTGGGGATCTACGAGGGCCTGCTCAACTAGGCTGAGCAGCATGCCTACCGTCCTGCAGCTGACCGATGTCTCGATCGTCCGAGGCGGCACCGCCGTCGTCGACAAGCTGACCTGGACGGTCGACTCCGACGAGCGCTGGGTCGTGCTCGGGCCGAACGGTGCCGGCAAGACCAGCCTGCTCCAGGTGGCCGCCGCGCAGAGTCACCCCTCGTCGGGCGAGGCAAGCATCCTCGGCTCCGACCTCGGCTCGGTCGACCTGTTCGACCTGCGGCCGCGCATCGGCTTCGCCTCGACGGCCATCGCCCGTCGCATCCCCGCCAAAGAGAAGGTCGTCGACGTCGTCCTGACGGCCGCCTACTCGGTCACCGGTCGCTGGAACGAAGAGTACGAGGGCGTCGACGTCCGTCGGGCGCACCGCGTTCTCGACGAGTGGAAGCTCGACCACCTCTCGGACCGCACGTTCGGCGAGCTGAGCGACGGCGAGCAGAAGCGCGTCCAGATCGCCCGCTCGGTCATGACCGACCCCGAGCTGCTGCTCCTCGACGAGCCGGCCGCGAGCCTCGACCTCGGCGCCCGCGAAGAGCTGCTGCAGATGCTGTCGGGCTACGCCTCGTCCGAGGGCGCTCCGGCCATCGTCATGGTGACCCACCACGTCGAAGAGATCCCCCGGGGCTTCACGCACGCCCTGCTGCTCGACCACGGCTCCGTCGTCGCGGCCGGTCCGCTCGACGAGGTCATCACGGCCGAGACCCTCGGCGCCACCTTCGGCGTCGAGCTGCGGGTCGAGTCCGACGGGGGCCGGTACTCGGCCCGCGCAGCCGGCTGACCCGCGCCTCCTACGATCCGGGCTGTCGGTCTGGTATCGTTGACAGCTGGTCCGCAGCGTCGCTGCGCGTGCCTCCTGAACTCACCATCATCACTCGTTCGCTAGACCTAGGACAATCATGAAGACCGACATCCACCCCGAGTACAAGCAGATCGTCTTCCGGGACCTCGCATCGGGCGCCACGTTCCTCACGCGCTCCACCACGACGAGCGACAAGACCATCGAGCTCGACGGTGAGACCTACCCGGTCATCGACGTCGAGATCTCGTCCGAGTCGCACCCGTTCTACACGGGCAAGCAGCGCATCCTCGACTCGGCCGGCCGCGTCGAGAAGTTCAACTCGCGCTACAAGAACTTCGGCAAGTAGGCCTCAGCCCGCAGCCCTGTCAGAGGCGGTCCACTTCGGTGGGCCGCCTCTTTCGCGTACCCGGGCGACACGCCTCGGCTGGGTGCCCGACGTCAGGCCACGTGGAAAGCGCGAGAGGCCCGCGCGACCCGAGGAGGCGCGGGGCGCGACCCCGCTCAGGCGAACGGGAGAGGGCGGTGCGGCCAGTCGCCGTGCGCCGTGAAGGTGGGGTCCTTCGCCCGGCGCATGTACTGCTGGAAGCTCTCGGCCTGGGTCGAGCACCAGCCGACCTGGAGATCGTGCAGCTCGGTGACGGGCACGTCGAGCCGGTCGGGGTACCGCTTGGCCATCGCCTGGGCCACGCGACCCGCGGCGATCGCGTCGGCCCCGGCGTCGTGCGCGTCGTCGAGCGACACGCCGTAGACCGCGGCGGCGACCTCGAGGGTGCGCTTGCCCTTGCGATAGGTGTCGACGGCCTTGTCGATGACGAGGGGGTCGACGACGCAACCGATCTCGCCGACCTCACCCAACGGCTCGACGCCGTGGCGGCGGGCCTCGCGGTCGAGCAGGGTGAGGTCGTACGGCGCGTTGTAGACGACCAGCGGCACGCCGCGAGCGAAGACGGCCCGGATGGCCGCGACGATCTCGGCCACGACCTCGGCGGCCGGACGCCCCTCGGCGCGGGCCCGCTCGGTGGAGATGCCGTGCACGGCACTGGCCTGCTCGGGGATCTCGACACCGGGGTCTGCCAACCATTCGCCATGGGCGACGGTGGCCCCGGTGGCGTCGATCAGGCCGACGTGGGCGGTCACGATGCGGGCCGTCTCGACGTCGATGCCGGTGGTCTCGAGGTCGAAGACGCCGAGGGCCTGCCACCAGACGGCCGGCGGCTCGCCCACGGCCGCGAGGTCGGGAGCGGTGCCGGGCGTCTCGGTGTCAGTCACCCTGCGAGTTTAGGAGGCGCCACCGACAGCGGGTGCCGCCGCGGCGGGCACGTCGCCGACGTGCAACCAGAAGAACGCCTGCGTCCCGAGGGTCAGCGTCACCTTTCCCTCGTCGTCGAACGAGGGGAACTGCGCTCCACCGAACAGGTCGAACAACGTGCGCCCGGCGAACTGCGGGGCCACGATGTCGACCGAGGTCGGGTTGTGACCGAACGAGAAGACGCAGAGGATGTCCTCGGCCGAGTCGCCGAACTGCGTCCCCGCCCCTTCGTACGAGCGGACGAACGACAGGACGGACTCCTGGTCGGTCTCGAGCACCTCGAGGGTGCCGAGGCCGAAGGTCGGGTGGGCCTTGCGCACGTGGATGACGTTGCGCACCCAGTGCAGCAGCGACCGTGACTGGGCCAGCTGGCTCTCGACGTTCACCAGGTTGTAGTTGTAGACGAGCGACTGGACGACCGGCAGGAAGAGCTTGCCCGGGTCGGCGGTCGAGAAGCCGGCGTTGCGGTCGGGCGTCCACTGCATGGGCGTGCGGGACGAGTCGCGGTCCGGCAGCCAGATGTTGTCGCCCATCCCGATCTCGTCGCCGTAGTACAGGAACGGGCTGCCGGGCAGCGAGAACAGCAGAGCGTGCACGAGTTCGAGTTCGGCGCGCGAGTTGTCGAGCAGCGGGGCGAGACGGCGGCGGATGCCGATGTTGGACCGCATGCGCGGGTCGTAGGCGTACCAGCCGTACATCGCCTGCCGGTACTCCTCGCTGACCATCTCGAGGGTGAGCTCGTCGTGGTTGCGGAGGAACACCGCCCAGGCGGCCCCCGGTGGCACCTCGGTGGTCTCCGAGAGGATGCGCTTGAGCTCGTCGGCGCTCTGGGCGCGGAGCGAGTAGAAGATGCGGGGCATGACCGGGAAGTCGAAGGCCATGTGGCACTCGGGCTCGTCCTCGGTGCCGAAGAACGCCGCTGTCTCGGCCGGCCACTGGTTGGCCTCGGCGATGAGCACGCGTCCGGGGAACTCTTCGTCGACCATCGCACGCAGGCGCTTGATCAGGTCGTGCGTGGCCGGCTCGCCCTCGCCGTTTCCCTCTTCGGTCTCGAAGAGGTAGGGGATCGCGTCGAGTCGGAGGCCGTCGACGCCCATCGACAGCCAGTGACGGACGACGTCGAACACGGCCTCCTGGACGGCGGGGTTCTCGAAGTTGAGGTCGGGCTGGTGCGAGAAGAAGCGGTGGAAGAAGAACTGGCGGCGAACCGGGTCGAACGTCCAGTTGGACTCTTCGGTGTCGACGAAGATGACCCGGATGTTCGAGTACTCCTCGTCGGTGTCGCGCCAGACGTAGAAGTCGCCGTAGGGACCCTCGGGGTCTTCGCGGCTCTGCTGGAACCACTCGTGCTGGTCGCTCGTGTGGTTCAGCACCATGTCGATGACGATGCGCATGTTGCGCTCGTGCGACTTGGTCACGAGGTCGCGGAACTCGTCGAGCGTGCCGAACTCGGGCAGGATCGCCTTGTAGTCCTGGATGTCGTAGCCGCCGTCGCGCAGGGGCGACTGGAAGAACGGCGGCAGCCAGAGGGCGTCGACGCCGAGCCACTGCAGGTAGTCCAGGCGGGTGAGCAGACCTTGCAGGTCACCCGCCCCGTCACCGTTGCTGTCGACGAACGACCGCACCATCACCTCGTAGAACACCGCCCGGCGGTGCCAGTTGGGGTCGAGGGTCAGTCCGGGCTGCTGGATCGGGGCAGTGAAGCTCACCCGCCCACCCTACGGGCGCGCGCCCCGGGGCGCGCACTCCGCCCAGCGCGTCGCTCGTAGACTCGGGCGCGTGATCGTCCGACCCCCGCGCGTGAAGTCGCCGTACCGTGCCCGCCTCGACGCCCGACCGGTGCGCGACGACGCCGTCGAGGTCGCCGGCAGCCTCACCCGCTACTGGACGTACGAACCACCCGAGGGGCAGGAGGCGCGGGTCACCGTCGTCGCGGTGCACGGCTTCCGGGGCGACCACCACGGTCTCGAACCCGTCGTGGCGCACCTCGACCACGTGCGGGTGGTCATGCCCGACCTGCCGGGCTTCGGCGAGTCGACCCCGTTGGACGGAGAGCACAGCGTCGCGGCGTACGCGCGCTGGCTGACCGCGTTCGTGGCGACCCTCTCGCTCGGTGACGACGTCGTGGTGCTGGGGCACTCGTTCGGCTCGATCGTCACGTCGGCCGCGGTGGCCGACGGACTCCGCGCCTCCCGGTTGATCCTGGTCAACCCGATCGCCGCCCCCGCCCTGCAGGGCCCGCGCGGCGTGGTGACCCGCCTGGCCGTCTTCTACTACTGGGCCGGCGCCGCCCTGCCGGAGCGCGCCGGGCAGCAGGTGCTGCAGAACGCCGCCGTCACGCGGATGACGAGCCTCGCGATGGTCAAGACGCACGACCGGGCCCTGCGCCGGTGGATCCACGACCAGCACGACAGCTTCTTCTCACGGTTCTCGGACCGTCGCGTGGTGCTCGACGCGTTCCGCGCCTCGGTCTCGAGCGACGTGAGCACGTACGCCGCCCGCGTCACCGTGCCCACCCTGCTGATCGCCGCCGACCGCGACGACATCACGGCCCTGCCGGCGCAGCACCGGCTGCAGGCGCTCTTCCCCGACGCGACGCTCGACGTCATCGACGGGGTCGGCCACCTGATCCACTACGAGAAGCCGCGCGAGGCCGCCGCCGCGATCGAGGCGTTCGTCCGATGAGGGTCGTCGTCGACTGCCGGTACGTCCGCGTCGGACGCCACGACGGCATCAGCCGGTTCAGCGCCGGCGTCGTGTCGGCCCTGGCCGAGCGCCACGAGGTGACGATGCTCGTCAGCGACCCACGCCAGCTCGACAAGCTGCCCGACCAGCCGCACGTGCTCGTCAGCGCGCCCACCAGCGTCCTCGAACCCCTCGTGGCCCGGCAGGTGAACCGGCTGCGCCCCGACGTCGTCTGGTCGCCCATGCAGACCATGGGCTCGGCCGGGCGCCGGTACCCGCTCGTGCTGACGCTGCACGACCTGATCTACTACACGAACCGCACGCCACCGCCCGAGTTCGCCCTGCCGATCAAGCTGCTGTGGCGGCTGTACCACCTGGCCTGGTGGCCGCAGCGGGTGCTGCTGAACCGGGCCGACGCGGTCGTCACGGTGAGCCGCACGACGCGGGACGAGATGCGTCGCCACCGGTTGACCCGGCGTCCCGTGACGGTCGTGTACAACGCGGCCGATCCGGTCGATCCGGTCGACGCGGTCGAGCCGCGCACCGCACCCGCGCGGCGCGACCTCGTCTACATGGGGTCGTTCATGCCGTACAAGAACGTGACCGCGCTGGTCAGGGCACTGCCGTTGCTCGACGGGTACCGACTGCACCTGATGAGCCGGGTGTCCGAGGCCGAGCGCGCCTCCTTGACGGCTCTGGCGCCGGTCGGGTCGCTGGTCTTCCACGACGGGGCGAGCGACGACGAGTACCGCGAGACCCTGCTCGGTGCGACCGCCGTCGTGACGGCCTCGCGCGCCGAGGGGTTCGGCATCCCGCTCGTCGCGGGCATGGCGCTCGGCACGCCGGCCGTGGTCAGTGACATACCGATCTTCCGCGAGATCGGTGGTGACGCGGCGCTCTACGTCGACCCGTCGTCGCCCGCGTCGATCGCCGCCGCCGTCCGCCGGCTCGAGGGCGAGTGGGAGGCGCGCTCGGCCGCGTCGGTCGAGCAGGCCGCCCGGTTCAGCTGGGCTGACTCGGCCGACGTGCTGCTGCGCCTGCTGGCCGACGTCGCCGCGGCGGGTAGCCACCGGCACCGGCGCTCGGGACGCTGACGGGCAGGGCGCTCGGGCGGGGGACTCAGGCCGGGTCGGCCGTGTCGCGCTCGAGCGCGTTCTGGTACTCGAAGGCGTAGGTGCCGGCGCGTTCGGACTCGACCTCGATGGGGTCGTCGAACTCACGCAAGGTCAGGGTGTCTCCGGTGACTTCGAAGGAGTGGATCGACCCGTTGCGGATGGGCACGCCGAGGTGCGCGTCGGTGTCGGGGGAGACGTGGTTCACCACCGCCCGGATGACCGCGCCGTGCGTCGCGACGACCACGGACGCGCCGTCGCCGTACCGGGCGGCGATCGCGGCGAGGGCGGGCAGCACCCGTGCGACGAGGGCCCCGCGGCTCTCGCGACCGGGCACCGGGGTGCCCGTGGGGAACCGTGCCTCGACCTGCTCGCCGGTCAGGCCCTCGGCATCGCCGTAGCGGCGCTCGGCGACCTCGGGGGCGAGCTCGGGCGCGGCCAGCCCCAGGCGCTCGGCGATGATCGACCCGGTCTCGGCCGCCCGCGAGAGAGGGCTGGCGACGACGGCGTCGAACCGGCGGCGGGCGAGGAGGTCGCCGGTCTCTCGGGCCTGCGAGCGACCGAGGTCGTTCAGGGGGATGTCGGTGGAGCCCTGGATGCGTCGGGCGCGGTTCCAGTCGGTCTCGCCGTGGCGGACCAGGTACAAGAGCGTCATCGTTCCTCCGGTGGGCACGGCCCCGGGGGTCACGCGACCAGGTGCTCGGCCAGGGCCGCCAGGGTCTCCGACGTGCCGGCGTCCAGCTTAACCGTGGCCCGCGAGTCACCCTTGGTGACGCCCCGGTTCAGGACGACCACGGGCAGCTTGCGACGCGTCGCCTGGTCGAGCAGGCGGATGCCGCTGTTGACGACCAGCGACGAGCCGGCGACGAGCAGCGCCTCGGCACCGACGACCATCGACCGCGCCTCGGCGAACCGCTCGGTGGGCACGAATTCGCCGAAGAACACGACGTCGGGCTTGAGCAGGCCACCGCAGACCGTGCAGGTCGGCACGACGAACGCATCGATGTCGTGCACCTCGACGTCGCCGTCCGGGGCGAGTCGCACCTGGTCGGGCTCGTCGATCCACGGGTTCTCGGCCGCGAGGCGCGCCGCGACCATGTCGCGGGCGAACGCCTGGCCGCAGGTGAGGCAGACCACGCGGTCGACGGTGCCGTGCAGGTCGACCACCCGGCGCGACCCGGCGCGGACGTGCAGGTTGTCGACGTTCTGGGTGATCACGCCGTTCGTCACGCCGGCGGCCTCGAGCCGGGCCAGCGCCCGGTGCCCCTCGTTCGGCCCGGCGGCGCGGAAGGACTTCCAGCCGAGGTGGCTGCCGGCCCAGTAGCGCTTGCGGTAGCCCTCACTCGAGAGGAACTGCTGGAATGTCATCGGGTTGCGCGGGGGAGCACCCTCGCCCCGGTAGTCGGGGATGCCCGAGTCGGTGCTGACCCCGGCCCCGGTGAGCACGGCGACGCGGCGCCCGCGGAGGGCCTCGACGGCCGCCTCGAGGGCCTGCTCGTCGGTGGGGACCGCGGGGTCGTTCGACACGGGTGGGGCTCCTTCGGGTGCGGTGACGCTAGCCTAAACGCGTCCCCCTCCGAATCGATTCCAGCGGTCGCCCGTCCGCCGGGGCCGTCCCCCGTGGAGCACCGTGCACGTCACCCGCATCACCGACCTCGACCACGAGGCCCTCGCCGACTACAACCGGCTCACCGACGTCGCCCTGCGACGCGTGTCCGAGCCCGAGGGCGGGCTCTACATCGCCGAGTCGACCAAGGTCATCGAGCGGGCGTTGCGGGCGGGCCACGTGCCCCGGTCGGTGCTGATGACCGACCGCTGGCTGCCCGACATCGAGCCCCTCGTGGCCGACCACGAGGGCGAGATCTTCGTCGGCGACGCGGCCCTGCTCGAGACCCTCACCGGCTACCACCTGCACCGTGGCGCCCTCGCCGCCATGCACCGTCCCGAGCTGCCCTCGGTCGGGTCGGTGCTCGACGGCGCCCGGCGCGTCGTCGTGCTCGAGGACATCGTCGACCACACGAACGTGGGCGCCATCTTCCGCGCCGTCGCGGGCCTGGGGGCGGACGCCGTGCTGATCACCCCGCGCTGCGCCGACCCGCTGTACCGTCGCAGCGTCCGCGTCAGCATGGGCACCGTCCTGCAGGTGCCGTGGACGCGCCTCCCCGAGTGGCCGGCCGGTGCCGGGCTGCTGCGCGACGCGGGGTTCGAGGTGGCCGCCCTCGCGCTGAGCGACGACGCGGTGACCCTCGACGCCTACGCGGCCGCGCCTCCGGACCGCGTCGCCCTGCTGCTCGGCACCGAGGGCGACGGGCTCAGCCGTGCCGCCCTGCAGGCCGCCGACACCGTCGTCACCATCCCGATGCTGCACGGTGTCGACAGCCTCAACGTGGCCGCCGCCTCGGCCGTGGCCCTCTGGGCCCTGCGCGTGCCGACGGGCGGGTCGGAGGCGGTCGCGTGACCGGCGTCGACGGGCGTCGTCGCCCGGGTGTCGTCCGGAGGCGCGTGGGCGTGATCACGCTGCCCGCCCTGGTCGTCGCCGTCGGCGGGTACGGCCCCCCCGCGCTGCTCGGCCCGTTGGCGCCCGCCGCGGCGGACGTCGCCGCCTACCCCGCGCCGGCCGAGGCGAGCCCCGACCTGACCTTCCCCGCGTACGGCGCGACGGCGGTCGAGGCGATCGGCTGGGACGACAGCCTGACGACGAGCGGCGACGAACGACCCCGCCCCATCGCGAGCATCAGCAAGGTCGTCACGGCCCTCGTCGTCCTCGACGAGAAGCCGCCCGACGGAGGCGACGGTCCGACCCTGACCTTCGGCCCGGCCGAGGCGGCCCTGGTCGACGCGTACCGGGCGCAGAATGGCAAGGTGGCGCCGATGGCGGCCGGTCAGGCCCTCACCGAACGCCAGGTGCTCGAGGTGATGCTGATCGAGTCGGCGAACAACTACGCCGAGGTGCTGGCCCGGTGGGCGTTCGGCAGCGACCAGGCGTTCGTCGACGCCGCGGCGGCCTGGCTCGCCGACCACGGCCTCACCTCGACCACGCTCGTCGAGCCGACCGGGCTGTCACCGCAGAACACGAGCACCTCGACCGACCTGATCGAACTCGGCCGGCTGGCCCTGGCCGACCCCGACGTCGCCCGCACGGTCGGCACGACGACGACGACCGTGCCCGGCATCGGTGAGATCAGCAACAGCAACGAACTGCTCGGGCTGGCCGGCGTCGTCGGCATCAAGACGGGCACCCTCGACGAGGCCGGGGCCTGCCTGTTGTTCGCGGCCGACTACACGATCGGGGGTCAGCAGGTCACGGTCGTGGGCGCCATGCTCGGTGGAGTGGACCACGACCAGCTGGACCGCGACGTGCAGGCCCTGCTCGCCAGCGTCGCCGACCGCTTCCGGACCGTCACGCTGACCACCCGCGGCGACGCCTTCGCCGACTACGACCTGCCCTGGGGCGACGCCGCCCGCGCGGTCGCCGCGGAGGACGCCAGCGTGCTCGTCTGGGGCGACGAGACCGTCGCGGCCTCGGTCGAGACCGACGACGTGGGGGCGGCCCCGGCCGGCACCCGCGTCGGTGACGTCATCTTCACCGTCGACGGAGAACGGCACGTCGTGCCCCTCGAGCTCGACGCGACCATCGGCGAGCCCGGGGCGTGGTGGCGGCTGACGCATCCCGACGAGGTGCTCTGAGGCGACGGCTCGGACGGCGACCGGCTCGGACGCCGACCGGTCAGACGTCGTCGCGATAGACCATCGTGACGGCGTCCGGCCGCTTGGCCTGGACGAAGTCGCCCGACGACTGGTGCCGGATGCGGCGCACGACCCAGGGCACGAGGTACTCGCGGGCCCAGCCCATGTCGTCGGCCCGGGCGCTGCGCCACGGTCGACGCTCGAGCGGCTCGGGCTCGTAGGGGGCGAGGTCGTTCTCGACCGCGAGGGCCTGGAGGACCATCCGGGCGATCGTGTGGTGGCCGAGGGGACTGAAGTGCAGCCGGTCGGGTGCCCACATCCGTGGGTCGACGAGCTGACGCAGCGCCCACATGTCCGCCACCACGGCGTCGTGCCGCAGCGCGATGGCGTGGACGTGCTCGTTGTAGATCGCGACCTTGCCGCGGAGGCGACCGAGGACGGGGGTCAGGCCGATGTCGGGGCCGGTGAAGACCACGACCGTGGCACCGTCCGACCGCAGCCGTTCGACCAGCCCCTCGAAGCGCGCGGCGACCTCGTCCGGGTCGGTGCCGGGGCGGATGATGTCGTTGCCCCCGGCCGAGACCGAGATGAGGTCCGGTCGCAGGGCGAGCGCGGCCCCGGACTGCTCGTCGTCGATCTGCTTCAGCAGTCGGCCCCGGACGGCCAGGTTCGCGTAGGCGAAGTCCTCGGTCGAGGCGCCGAGCACCTCGGCGACTCGGTCGGCCCACCCCCGGTGGCCCCCGGGGGAGCGCTCCTCGGGGTCGCCGATCCCCTCGGTGAACGAGTCGCCGAGGGCGACGTAACGGGACCACGGGTGTTGCTGACTCATGCGACCAAACTCCTCTCGACGCGTGCCCGCACCGAAGCCCGCCTCCGCGTCCGACCCGACCCGCGCCTCCTGGTCGCCCGACGAGCTGCTGCCCGACGGGCTGCTCGAACGCTTCCGAGGGCGGGCCGCGGGCCACGACCACGAGAACACGTTCCCCCACGACGACCTCGCCGAGCTGCGCGAGCGCGGTTACCTGCGGGCCTTCGTCCCGACCGACCGAGGAGGCGCGGGTCTCGGACTCGAGCAGGTCGCGTCCCTGCAGTCGCGCCTCGCGACCGCGGCGCCGGCGACGGCGTTGGCGGTCAACATGCACCTGGTCTGGACCGGGTGCGCGGCCGTACTGCGGGCCCGGGGCGACGACTCGCTGGACCTCGTCCTGGAGGACGCCGCGCACGACGAGGTCTTCGCCTTCGGCGTGAGCGAGCCCGGCAACGACCTCGTCCTGTCCGACTCGACGACCTCGGCCGACCCCACGGGTGACGGCGGCTACCGGTTCACCGGCACGAAGGTCTCCACCTCGCTCTCGCCGGTCTGGACGCGCCTCGGCGTCTTCGGACGGGACGACTCCGACCAGGACGCGCCGACCCTCGTCCACGGGTTCGTGCACCGCGACCAGCCGGGCCACACCTCGCTGGGGGACTGGGACACGATCGGCATGCGCGCGACACAGAGCCACACGACCCGACTCACCGCGGTCGAGGTACCCGCTGCGCGCATCGTCCGCCGACTGCCCGTGGGCCCGAGCGCCGACCCGTTCGTCTTCGCCGTCTTCGCCGTCTTCGAGACGACCGTCGCCGCCGTGTACCGGGGCATCGCCCGCCGGGCCCTCGAGCTCGCCGTCGAGTCGGCACTCGGGACGACCTCGCGGCGCGCCGGAGGAGCGGCCCGGGCGCTCGACCCGGTCGTGCGGTGGCGCGTCGCCGACGCCGGGCTGGCGGTCGACGGGCTCGAACCCCAGGTGGACCAGGTCGCCCGGGACGTCGACGCGCTCGTCGACCACGGAGCCGACTGGCCGAGGCTCGTGGTCGGGCTGAAGACGCGGGCCACCGAGACGGCCCGCGCGGTGGTCGAGCAGGCGGTCACCGTCGCCGGGGGTTCGTCGTACCGGTCGTCCTCCGAGCTCGGGCGCCTGCAACGCGACGTCCTCGCCGGACGCTTCCACCCGTCGAGCACCGACTCGGCACACGCGACGATCGCGGCGGCACTGCTCGGACCGGGGGCCTGACGGGGTCGTTCTCCCGGTCGACCGAGGGCGCCGCGGCCCGGGCGACGTCGATGTCGGTGGCGCATGTGAGGATGCTCCGGTGAGCAAACAAGACGGCAGCGGGCGACTCGTCACCACGGTGCCGACCGATGACGCGACCGCGCCGATCTTCCATGTCGACATGGACGCCTTCTTCGCCTCCGTCGAACTGCTCGACCACCCCGAGTTGCGGGGCCGGCCCGTGGTCATCGGGCACCGCTCCGACCGGTCGGTCGTCACGGCCGCCACCTACGAGGCAAGAAAGTACGGGGTCAACTCGGCGATGCCCATGGCGATCGCGTTGCGTCGCTGCCCGCAGGCGATCGTGCTCGAACCGCACTTCGAGAAGTACCAGCACTGGTCCTCGCGCGTCATGTCGATGTTCGACGACGTCACGCCTCTGGTCGAGCGCCTCGGCATCGACGAGGCGTTCCTCGACGTCAGCGGATCGATCCGCCTGATGGGCTCCCCGTTCGAGATCGCCACGGCGCTGCGTCGACGGGTGCACGCCGAGACCGGCCTGCACTGCAGCATCGGTGCCGCGTCCACCAAGTTCGTCGCCAAGCTCGCCTCGAGCGTCGCCAAGCCCGACGGGCTCCTGCTCGTGCCGCACCGCCACACCCTGGCCTTCCTGCACCCGCGGCCGATCAGCGCCCTCTGGGGCGTGGGCGGCAAGACCGGGCAGGTGCTGCTCGACCGGGGCCTGCGAACGGTCGGCGACGTCGCCGCCGCCCCCCTCGACATGCTCGTCCACGCGGTCGGGCCGGCGGCCGGCGCGAAGCTGCACGACCTGGCGTGGGGCCGCGACCCGCGCAGCGTCCACACCGAGACGGCCGAGAAGAGCGTCGGCAACGAGAACACCTTCGGCACCGACGTCGTCGACCCGGTCGTCGTCCGTCGCGAACTCCTCCGCCTGAGTGACAAGGTCGGCACCCGCCTGCGGGCCGCCGGCGTGAGCGGCCGCACGGTCGTGCTCAAGCTGAGGACGACCGACTTCGTGACCATCACACGGTCACGCACACTCGCCGATCCGACCGACCTCGGTCGCCGCATCTACGACGAGGTCGTCTCCCTGTACGAGGCCACGGGCAAGCAGCACGAACGCATCCGGCTCGTCGGCGTGCGCGTCGAACAGCTCAGCGAGGGGACGGGCGGCGACTCGCTCGGCCTGTGGGACGACGACGCCGACTGGCGCGAGGCGGAATCGACCATGGACGCCCTCAGGGCCAAGTTCGGGTCGGCCATGCTGACGCCGGCCTCGCTGCTCGGCGCCTCGCGACGTCGGCCCGGCGCGTCGGGTCGGGACGCGGGCGCCGCGTCCGTGGACGACGCCGGTCGAGGGTAAACTCGGTTCGAGTGAGCACCGCCAACGCATCCGACCCCGCCGGGGGTGAGCAGCACCTCGACGGCACGTCGTCCGACCCGCTCGACGTCGGCGTCTCGGCAGGCAACTCGGCCGCCGAACACCTCTCGCCCGCGTTCCCCGAGCGGGCCGCCTGGGGCACCGCCAGCAAGTTGCGCGCCTGGCAGGCCGACGCCCTCGAGCTCTACTTCTCGACGATGCCGAGGGACTTCCTCGCGGCGGCCACTCCGGGCGCCGGCAAGACGACCTTCGCCCTCCGCCTCGCCACCGAGCTCCTGTCCCGCGGCGAGGTCGACCGCGTCGTCGTCGTCGCCCCCACCGAGCACCTCAAACGCCAGTGGGCGGACGCCGCCGATCGGGTCAACCTCCGCCTCGACCCGATGTTCAAGAACGCCGACGGCACCTTCGGGCGCCACTACCACGGCATCGCCGTCACCTACGCCCAGGTCGGAATGAAGCCCGAGGTGCACAAGGCCATCACGACGGCCGGTCGCACCCTCGTGATCCTCGACGAGGTGCACCACGGCGGCGACGCACTGAGCTGGGGCGACGGCATCCGCGAGGCCTACACCGGCGCGACCCGCCGCCTCTCGTTGACGGGCACCCCGTTCCGGTCCGACACGGCGCCGATCCCGTTCGTGCAGTACGCCCCCGACGAGCACGGCATCCGCACCTCGAGGGCCGACTACTCCTACGGCTACGGTCGCGCCCTCGCCGACGGCGTCGTGCGCCCCGTCCTCTTCATGGCGTACGCCGGGCAGATGCGCTGGCGCACCCGGATGGGCGACGAGATGAGCGCGTCCCTCGGCGAAGCCGTGACGAAGGACATCACGGCTCAGGCCTGGCGCACGGCGCTGTCGCCCCAGGGCGACTGGATCCCTGCCGTCCTCTCGGCGGCCGACAAGCGTCTCACCGAGGTGCGCCGTGGCGTTCCCGACGCCGGCGGTCTCGTCATCGCCACCGACCACACCGCGGCTCGGCAGTACGCGGCCGTGCTCCAGAAGCTCACGGGCGAGCGCCCGACCGTCGTCCTGAGCGACGAGAAGGCCGCCTCCGACCGCATCCAGGCCTTCTCCGACGGTGACAGCCGCTGGATGGTCGCCGTCCGCATGGTGTCCGAGGGCGTCGACGTCCCACGCCTCGCCGTCGGCGTGTACGCCACCTCGGCCTCGACGCCGCTCTTCTTCGCCCAGGTCGTGGGTCGGTTCGTCCGGGCCCGGCGGCGGGGTGAGACCGCGTCGATCTTCCTGCCGAGCGTGCCCAGCCTGATGGCCCTGGCCAACCAGCTCGAACTGCAACGCGACCACGCGCTCGACCGGCCCACCGACGCCGACGACGGGCTGTTCGCGCCCGAAGAAGACATGATGGCCGCGGCCAACCGCGACGAGAAGGCGTCGAGCCTCCTCGAGCAGCAACCCTTCGAGGCTCTCGACTCGCAGGCCTCGTTCGACCGGGTGCTCTACGACGGTGGCGAGTTCGGCACCGGAGGCGAGATCGGCAGCCTCGAAGAACTCGACTTCATCGGGATCCCCGGTCTGCTCGAGCCCGATCAGGTGCGCGACCTGCTGCGACAACGCCAGGCCACCCAGGCCCGACGGGCTCCGAAGACCGGGTTGCCCACGACGACTCCGGTCGACGAGGCCCGACCTCTCTACCAGACGATCAAAGAGCAGCGGCAGGAGCTCAGCCGGCTGGTGTCGATCTGGTCGCGTCACTCGAACGAGCCGCACGGGCTGATCCACGCCGACCTCAGGCGCATCAGCGGGGGCCCGTCGGTCGCCCAGGCCAGCACCGAGCAGATCCAGAAGCGCATCGACGTGCTGCGCGGTCGCCTCGGCCAGCGCGCCTGACCCGGGTACGATCGACCGATGCTCGACGAGAACGTCCCCGACCGGTGGACCGTGCGTGCCGACCCCGAGGCTGCACCCGAGGCGGTCGTCGAGCGCTTCGGCGGCGGGTACCGGTTGAGCCGGTGGAGTCCGACCGACGCCGAGCCGGCCCGGCTGGGCGTCTACACGTCCCCGGATCTCGCCGAGACCGCCTGGTGGCGACTCGTCGACCGCGAGCGGGGTCAGGGCAGGCGGACGATGTCGACCAAGCGGACGGGGCTCGAGGACGCCTGAGGGACGGCATCCCGGGCTGCGTGGCCGTCGGTTCCGCTGCCCGCGTCGAGCAGGGACACGCCGTCGTCGCCGCACAGGAGCACCGGTCGGACCTCGAACGGTCGTCCTCGACCGAGCGCCTGGAGCCCCTCGGCCCACCGACGGTCCGAGGGACGGGGCGACGCGGCCCCGACCCTCTCGAGGACGAACGCCACGGTCGCGGCGCCGAACTCCGTGGCGACGGCTGCCAGGGCATCACCGTAGTGGTCCAGGGCGGAGGTGTCGGGCACCTCGGGGATGCCCTCGAGCGGCACCATGAGGGGCAGGGGGACGTCGTCGTCGTCGAAGAACAACGTCCAGAGCTGACGACGCACCGCCACCGGGACGATGGCGTCGACGTGCCGGACGAGGTCGTCGACGTCGCGGACGGGCGCGTGCGGATCGGCGACCCGTGCCGGTTCGGACGCGTCGCGGGCACTGATCGCGTCGGCAGGAGGGCGGTCGAGGGTGGTGTCGAGGACCGAGGTGAGTGTCATGGGTCGAGCATCTCGGGCCGCCACCACGCTCGGGTGGTTCTCCCCAGCCGCACCCGTCGACGACGGTCGGTGCCGGGCTGGGGAGGACCGGTCAGCCCTGGAGCCGGACGGAGTCGCCGACGGTGACCGGTTCGGCGCCGTGGCCCGGTGCACCGGAGAGGGCCCGGAGCGCCCGGCGGAGGACCGTGCTGGACGTGCTCATCGTGTACGGGAAGTAGACGACCTCGACCCCGACCGCGGCGAACTCGCGTTCGAGTCGGAGGCCCTTCTCGGTGCCCCGCCAGTCGTCGCCCTTGAAGAACACGTCGAAGCGCAGCTCGCGCCAGACGTCCATCTTGTCGGGCACGGTCTCGGCGTGGACGCCGTCCACGACGTCGATGTGACGGACGATCTCGAGTCGTTCGGCGAGGGGGACGACGGGCGAGATCCCCTTCGTGACCTGGAGCATCTCGTCGGACACGACCCCGGCGATGAGGTGGTCGCACTGCGCGGACGCGTGCCGCAGCAGGTTCAGGTGGCCGATGTGGAACAGGTCGAAGGCACCGGCCGCGTAGCCGACCCGGCCCGCGCCTCCTCGTCCGTTCCCGACCTCGACGGGGTCGAGGGCGAGGTCGGTTGCGGGGGTGGGGATGACGTCCACGGGTGTGGTCCTCTCGTCGGGGTGCTGCTCGGATGCGGTCACGACAGGGCACCGGGCCGACGTCGGAGGCGGGGGAGGTCCTGGAGCGGACGCGACCCGCCCGCGTGGTCTACCAGGTCGGCGATGCTGAACGAGGGCGCGGGTTCCTCGACGGGGTGACGGACGTCGTCGTCGAGCCACGTGGCGCGCACCAGGACCCGACGCCACGGAGGCACGCCGGTCAGCACGACGCCCACGGGCCGGACGTCCAAGCTGAGCAGCTCGGCGCTCAGGCTCCGGAGGGACTCCACGGTCGTGACGCCGGAGCGGACGACGAGCAGCACGCCGTCGACCTCCTCGGTCACGCTGCGCAACGCGAGCGGGTGGGAGTCGCTCGAGGCCTGGACGACGGAGACGTCGTAGTCCTCCCGAAGAGCGGCGAAGAAGGCGTGGGTCCCGGAGCGGACCAGGTGACGGGACGACGCGACGACCCCGTCGGGCACCGGCACGCGGTCGTACCCGTGCCGATCGGCCTCGACCTCCTCGGGCACGGCACCGACGGGCACCGTCGACGGGCGCGAGAGGGTGCGGGTGTCGAAGTCGGACTGGACGAGGGCGCAGGTGGCGCCGAGCTCGACGACGGCGCGCGCGAGGCCGCCGTCGACGCCTACCGCCTCGCGGACGGAATCCGTCCGCGCCAACAGGAGCGTGGCGGGCAGCGCGCCACCGCGCAGTGCCCGCGTGTTCTGGACGACCTCGCGCAGGGCCGTGCGGGTCCGGGCGGACGAGACCCCGGTGACCGGATCGTCGCCGTGTCGGAGGGCCCCCGGGAGCTGTCCCACGACCGGAAGCCCCGTGATCCGGCGGACGTCCTCGACCGTGTCGACCGTCGGTCGGGCACGGGACAGGACGATCGCACCCGCGAGACCGACCGCCAGGCCGGCCAGGAGTCCCGAGAGGATCGTCAGAGCGAGGCCCGGTTCGTCGGGCGTCGACGGCACGGCCGCCGGGGAGGTCAGGTCGAGTGCGACGGTCTGACCGTCCGACCCGGCCTGCGACTCGACGCGGTCCACGACCGCCGAGAGGCTCTCGGCGACGTCGTCGGCCAACGAGGCCGCCCCGTCGGCCGTGCCGGCCGTCGTCTGCACGCGGAGGACGGCGGTGCCGCCCGGGTTGACCACCGAGACCCGTTCGGCGAGTTCGTCGACGGGGACGCCGAGGTCGGCCGCGACCGGCCCGAGGACCTCGGGGCTCGTGCCCAGCTCGGCGTAGGACGACACACGCTGCTGCGCGAACTGCCCGCGGGCCGCCAGGCCCGATCCCGGGGACTCGACGCGGACCAGGACGGTCGCCTCGGCGCGCCATCCCACCGGAGCGAGCTGCGACGCGCCGGCACCGGCGGCCACCCCGAGCAGGGCCGCCACGCCGACGAGCGCGGCGTGGCGTGACACGGCCCGACCGAGACCGCCGACGAGGGCACGTCGGGTCGGGGTGCCCTCGCGACTCACGGCCTCGACCCGATCGACGGGGGCGTCACGGACTTCAGCTCGCGGAACCATTTCGGCAAGGCGAGGACGAGATAGCCGGCGTTGGCGACGAGGAGGGCCAGGTAGACCACGGTGAACGCGGGCGGCCAGGCCAACAGGACGAACGCGAGGCACATCAGGCCGTAGTCCGTCGGGACGACCGCCAGGGAGTAGAGCAATCCCGTGCGTCGTCCCACGGGCGCGGCGACGCCGGTCCGGGCCGCCTCGGCGCGGCGGAGCTGGTCGGTCAGGACGATGGCGAAGAAGGCCACCGTCGCCACGACCTGGTAAACGAGCGGCGCGGCCAACAGGGCCTCGCGACCGTCCGGTTCACGCAACCACGACGCGAAGACGGCCAGGTGCAGCACCGCGATCTTGGTCGCGTCGATGACGTGGTCGAGCCATTCACCGGCGGGGCTGCCGCCACCGCGGAGGCGGGCGACCTGCCCGTCCGCCGAGTCGAGCGCGTATCCCACGACGAGGAGCAGGACGACGGCCAGGGCCGTGCCGATGCCGGACGGCGCGAGGGCGAGGACGGCGATGCCCGCGAAGGTGCACGCGGCACTCAATGCGGTGACCTGGTTCGGCGTCGCACCCAGCGTGTAGGCCACCGCGGCGGCCCAGCGACCGAGGCGGCGGTTGCCGAAGCGGGAGCACGCGGGCGCACCCGTCGACGGCTCCTGGGCCGACGCGAGGGCGGCGAGGGCGGGCCGCACGGCACGGGGCACGGCGGGGCCGGGCGAGGCCGCCTCGGCGGTCGTGGTGGTGTCGCTCACGAAGCCACCGCCAGCGAGTCGACGTCGGCCGTGTGCAGTTCGCGCGTGACGACGGCACCGATGCGGCGGCGCATGCGTTCCGGCGTGAACCGCTGCAGGTAGGCCTCGCGGGCGTTGCGCCCGGCGACGGCCAGGGTGGCGACGTCCATCGAGGCGAGGATCGTCGTCAGGCCGTCGACGTCGCGACGGTCGAAGAGCCAGCCCGGGCGGCCCTCGTCGACGACCTCCTCGGGACCGCCGGAGCGGCTGGCGATGACGGGACGCCCCTGGCTGAACGCCGCGAGCGTCACGAGTCCGAACCCCTCGAGGGTGTCGGTCGGCAGGATGACCGCGTCGGCGTCGCGCAGGTAGGGCGACGCGTCGTCGACCTCTCCCACGACGGTGACCGTCTCGGGCCGCGAGACGATTGCCGCGACGAGACCGGGCACGTCGACGGAGGAGCCGACGGCCGGGGGGCCGCCCAGGACGACGAGCTGGCCGGGGCAGCCCGCCGCGTTCCAGGCGGTGAGCAGAGTCGCGTGGCCCTTGTGGCCGGTCCATCGGCTCGCCCCCACGTACTGGGGCACACGACCCTCGGCTCGCTCGACCGCGGCGATCGACCGGTCCGAGACGCCGTTGTGGACCACGACGGCGCGCGAGTCCTCCGAGAGGCCGGACGAGTCGAGCACCGAGCGCGACACGGCGACCAGCGAGGTGCAGGCGCGGGCCATGGGACGGAGGCCACGACGGTCACCGTCGCTCCAGGGCTCCTGCAGGTGTCCCACTACGCGGCGGACACCCATGACCCGGGCGACGGGAGCGACGACGAGACAGGCACTCGTCGCGCAGTAGACGAGGTCGAAGTGGCGTCCCGACAAGCGGAGCGCCGTGCGAGCCGCGTCGCGGGCCAGGCGGACGAGTCCGAGCGGCCCGAGCCGGGTCCGGCGCAGGATCGGCAGGGGCGTCCGCTCGACGCGCGCCCCGAGCTCGCGCAGCCTCGGGCCCAGGGGCCCGACCGCGACGTCGGAGGGCAGCCAGACCGTGACGTCGAGGTCGTCGCGGGCAGCGAGCTCGCCGACCACCTCGAGGACGATCCGGTCCGAGCCGTACATCTCATCGGACGAGTGCACCAGCAGCACCCGGCTGCGACGCGATCCCCTCCGGCGGCGGGGGAGTTCGGGCAGGTCGACGCCCGGGCGGGCGTCCTCCCGCGTGGCCGGTGCGGCGGTCGCCGCCGGTGCGGACTCGCGGTCCCGGTAGTGCCTGATGTCGACGGACATGCTCTCTCCCCTGTCGTCGTGAGCGTGGTCCGGGCCCGTGAACGGCCCGTGGTGGTCTCGGATGCTGCTGGAGGGGCTCAATACGCTCCCCGGTGTTCGAAGAGCACGCGGACGGTGCGCCACATGATGACGAAGTCGACCGTCAGCGACCAGTTCTCGACGTAGTAGAGGTCGAGGCGGACGCTCTCCTCCCAGCTGAGGTCGCTGCGCCCGTTCACCTGCCACATGCCGGTGAGACCGGGCTTGATGTAGAGACGTCGGTGGACGTGGTCCTCGTACCCCTCGACCTCGCGCGGGAGGGGCGGGCGGGGGCCGACGACGCCCATCTCCCCCCGGACGATGTTCCACAGCTGGGGGAGCTCGTCGAGCGACCATCGGCGGAGGACACCGCCGACGCGGGTGACCCGGGGGTCGGACTTCATCTTGAAGAGCAGGCCGGCGCCCTCGTCGGCCTGCGTCAGGTCGGCGAGGCGGCTCTCGGCGTCGACCACCATCGACCGGAACTTCAACATCTCGAAGGTGCGCCCGTCCCGGCCGACCCGTCGCTGACGGAACAGCACCGGGCCCGGGCCGTCGAGACGCACCGCGAGGGCGACCACGGCGAACACCGGCGCGAGGACGACGAGGGCGGCGGACGCCAGCACCAGGTCGGACAGCCGCTTGAGGGCGTGCCTCGGGCCGTCGAACTGCGGCAGCTCGACGTGCATCAGGGGAAGACCCTCGACCGGACGGTAGTGGATGCGCGGCCCGGCGACGTTCGTCAGTCGCGAGGCGATGACGAGCTCCGTCGCGCGTCCTTCGAGCGACCATCCGAGGTCGCGGAGGTACTCGCGGCCACGACCGGGTTCGCCGGCGACGATCACGCTCTCGGCGCCCAGACGCCAGACGGCACGGGGGACCCCGTCGAGGTCGGCCACCACGGGGACGACACGGCCCCCGACGACGATGCCCCGCGGGTCGGCGTCCGGGACGGCGGCCCCGACGACGTCGTACACGGCACCGCTCGTCTTGTCGATGCGACGGACGACGTCGGCGATGTCGTCGCGCGATCCCACGATGACCGCCCTCGAGAGGTAGTGCCCCTTCGCACGTTGGCGCTCGAGCCAGCGCCGCATCGTCCACCGCCCGACGACCAGGCCGGCCCCGCCGACGGGCAACGCCACCAGGAAATAGCCCTCACCGCCGATGTGACCGACCGACGCGAACCCGATCGCTACGACGGCGAAGGCCCAGACGCTGGCCGTGAGGAGGCGCTTGTACTCGACGACGCCGCTGCCCACGACCGCGAGGTCGCGGGTGCGGTGCAGCGTCAGGCAGAGGGTCCAGACCAGCCCCACGACGACGGGCAGCACGGGCGAGCCGACCGACTCGAGGAGGGTGGTCGCGTCCGAGCCCCGACCGGCTGCGATGGCCCGCGCGGCGTCGACCGCGACGGCACCGACGATGCTCAGGGTCAGGACGACGGTGTCGACGAGGCGGAGGCGGCGCCGGTAGCGGCGGGCCCCCGCCGCGCCGGGCGCGGCGCGGGGGTCGCGGCCGGGGGGCGGGGGGCCCCTCCGCCTCGGTCGGGCCGAACGGGGGGTCGATCCGTCGGGGTGACGACGGTCCGACCAGGACTGCGCGGAGTTCGCTCTGCGTGCTGGACATCGGGTCTCGGGTTCGGGTAGGAGACGGCGCGCCCACGTCGGTGGTGACGACGGGGCGGTGGCGGGCGGGCGGGCCCGAATCGGGGTCGCTCGCCCCCCCCCGCGGCGCGCCCGGGCCCGGACGTCACGGGGGGGCGGGGCGGCCGCCGGGGCGGCGGCGGGCGCG
Source organism: Frigoribacterium sp. RIT-PI-h (assembly GCF_001297205.1). Classification (NCBI taxonomy): domain Bacteria; kingdom Bacillati; phylum Actinomycetota; class Actinomycetes; order Micrococcales; family Microbacteriaceae; genus Frigoribacterium; species Frigoribacterium sp. RIT-PI-h. The sequence continues at coordinate 201,810 of NZ_LHOZ01000065.1, forward strand.
CCGGGCAGCGGGTCTGCTCGGCGCACGATTCGGGTCGGTGCGGTGATGCGGGAGCAGATGCTCCCGGGGAGAGGGTCGGGTTTCTCGGTTCCTGGTGATTTCGGGTCGACCAGGAGGATGCTGTGACTCTAGTTCGGGGGGCACCCGACACAAGAGCCTATCAAGACCCCCCGTTCGGGGGCGGCCGTGTCCCCCCTGTTGCCGACACCCGAACGGGTGACTCCCGACCCCTGTCGTGTCACCCGTGCGGGGGTGACAAGGAGCCGTGAAACGCGCCGGCGCGGCGTGTCCCTTCGCGGGCAGGACGCAGAGACCACCGCGGTTTCGGCGAAATGCCTGGTCAGGCACCGGTACGCGCTCACGGATCGAAGCCCGACACGCCCACGTGGACGGCGTTCACCATCCCGACAGGTGTCGTTCATCTCGCCTCGTCCCCGTCCTGGCGGTCACCGATGGGGTACAGACGGAGAACGCCCCCCGACCGATCGGTCGAGGGGCGCATCACCCGTCACAATCACCCTCGTCCGCGTGTCACGGACGGGTGACGAATCCCTGCTCGACCATCCAGTCAAAGGCCACGTCGGCCGGCTCCTCGCCCTCGACGTCGACCGCCAGGTTGAGGCGGCGCATCTCGGTGTCGGTGAGGGCTGGCGAGATCTCGTCGTACACCTCGGCCAGCTGGGGGTACTCCTCGAGCGTGGCCGTCGAGAGCACCGGTGCCGCGTTGTAGGCGGGGAAGAACCCACGGTCGTCCTCTAGCACGTCGAGGTCGAGAGAGTCGATCCGACCGTCGGTCGTGAACACCTCGCCGAAGTTGCAGCTGCCCCGGTCGGTCGCGGTGTACACCGTGCCCGTGTCGAGGATGCTGACGTTGCTCGTCGGCACGCCGTCCGCGGCCCCGAGTTCGAGCCCGTAGGCGGCGAGCATCGGGGCGAAGCCGTCGGCCCGCGAGTTGAACTCGGCCTCGACGCAGAAGGTGCGCTGGTCGACGGGCAGGTCGGCGATCTGCGAGAGCGACGTGATGTCGCCCAGCTCGGGCACGGCCTCCGCCCGGACGGCCATGGCGTAGGTGTTGTTGAGGGGCGCCGGCTCGAGCCAGGTCAGTCCGTTGTCGGCGTCCGCGTCGCGGACGGCCTCGTACTGCTCTTGCTGGTCGGGGATGCCCTCGGCCTCGGCGAGGTAGGTCAGCCAGGCGGTGCCGGTGTACTCGTAGGTCATGTCGGCCGTGCCGTCGAGCATCAGCTGTCGTACCGCCACCGACCCCGGCACGTTCGTCATGTCGGTCACCTCGAAGCCCGCGGCCTGGGCGGCGAGCACCGCGATCTTGCCGAGGATCAGCTGCTCGGTGAAGTTCTTCGCCGTCACGGTGATGGCCGCGTCGTCGGGCAGCCCTTCGATGGCTCGGATCGAGCCTGGTGCCACCGCGGGCACGAACGCTGTCGCCGGTTGCAGGCCGCATCCGGTCAGCGCGACCGTCGCCGCGGCGACGACAACGAGGGACGAGGAGGCGCGGCGCAGCTGGCGGGGGAGGCGGGAGGTGGTCATGCGCGGAGTCCCTTCGGACGGGCGACGTACTCGACGACACGACCCAGCCAGTCGATCATGAGGGCGAGCAGGGCGATGAGCAGAGCCCCGGAGACGAGGACCCGGGGCAGGAAGAGGTTGACCCCGGTGGTGATGAGAAGGCCCAGGCCGCCGGCGCCGATGAACGTGGCCAGGGCCGCCGACCCGACGAGCAGCACGAGGGCCGTGCGGATGCCCGAGAGCATCACGGGGACGGCCAGCGGAAGCTCGACCTTGAGCAGGACCGACGACGCGCTCATGCCCATGCCTCGACCGGCTTCGACGAGGCGGGCGTCGACGCTCTGGAGGCCGATCATGGTGTTGCGCAGCACCGGCAGCACCGCGTACAGCACGAGCGCGACGACGGCCGCCCAGAAGGTGAAGCCGAGCCAGAACGCGAGCAGCACGATCAGACCGATGGCCGGTGCGGCCTGCCCGAAGTTCGCGACGACCAGCACGGGGCCGCTGATGCGGACGAACGGGCGCCGGGTGAGCAGCACCCCGAGGGGGATGGCCAGCACGAGCACGATCGCCGCCGACACGAACGTCAGGGCGAGGTGCTCGCCCGTGTAGGCCAGCAGGTCGGAGGGGTTGAGGGTGGTGCGTTCGGCCGTCGTCAGGTCGGCCGTGGTCAGCCAGACGACGAACGCCGCGAACACGGCGAGCACGGCCACGGGTTGCACGAGCAGTCCGAGCCACGCCGGGCGGGGCCCGCGCCGACCGGACGAGCGCCCGTCGACCGAGGCCGGAGCGGCCGAGGCGGTCACGCCGCGTCCTCGTCGTCCGCGGGGGCCCCCGGCACGACGTCGAAGGAGCCCGTGTTGGTACCCACCGGCGCGTCGTGCTGGGCCTCCGCCGCCGACGCGCGCGCGCGGGTGATGGCCTCCATCACGACCTCGACCGTGATGACGCCGATGAAGGCGTCGCGTCGGCCCGTGACGAGCGCGGCACCCGCACTCGAGACCAGCATGGTGTCGAGTGCGTCGTTCAGCGTGGCACCGCTGCCGATGACGGGCAGGTCGGCGTCGGGTGTCGAGCCCAGCACGCCGAGACGGCCGAGCTGTCGGCGCGAGGGCCACGCGACGGGTCGTTCCCGATCGTCGACGACGACCGCGTGACCGTGGCCGGCCGCCTCGACCCGGGCGAGGACGTCGGCGGCGGATTCGCCCGAGCGGGCGACGACGGCCTCGGCGAGGTCGACGTCGCGCACGCGCGTCAACGTCAGCTGCTTGAGGCCGGCGCCCGACCCGATGAAGTTCTCGACGAACTCGTTCGCCGGTTCGGCGAGGATGCGTTCGGGGGTGTCGTACTGGACGATGTGCGCGCCCTCGGAGAAGATGACGATCCAGTCGCCCAGCTTGACGGCCTCGTCGAAGTCGTGGGTGACGATGACGATGGTCTTCTGCAGCTCGTGCTGGATGTTGATCAGCTCGTCTTGCAGGCGCTGGCGGGTGATCGGGTCGACGGCACCGAAGGGCTCGTCCATCAGCAGCACGGGCGGGTCGGCCGCGAGTGCGCGAGCGACTCCGACGCGCTGTTGCTGACCGCCGGAGAGCTCGCGCGGGTACCGGTCGCGGTACGTGGCCGGATCGAGCGACACGAGTTCGAGCAGCTCGTCGACGCGGGCCGCGATGCGCTCCTTCGACCAGCCGAGCATCTTCGGCACGATGGCGATGTTCGCCGCGACGCTCATGTGCGGGAACAGGCCGCCGGCCTGGATCACGTAGCCGATGCGACGGCGCAGCTCGTCGCCGTCGATGGAGGTGACGTCGTCGTCGCCCAGGACGATGCGCCCCTCGGAGGGCTCGATCAGCCGGTTGATCATCTTCAGCGTCGTGGTCTTGCCGCAACCCGAGGGCCCGACGAGCATGACGATCTTCCCGGCGGGGATCTCGAGGGTGATGCCGTCCACGGCCGGCTTCGCCTGGCCGGGGTACCGCTTCGTGACCTGGTCGAGGGTGATGCTGCGACCCGAGACCTCGTCCGAGGGGGACGAGGAGGCGCGGGTGGGGTCAGTTCTGGACACGGATGCCTCTCGAGACGGTCAGGCGGCCGAGGCCGACGAGGAGGAGGTCGAGGACGAGGGCGAGCAGGACGACGCCCACCACGCCCGTGACCACGGAGGCGAGCGCGTTCGCCCCGCCGAGTCGGGACAGGCCCGAGAAGATGAAGCCGCCGAGGCCGGGCCCCAGCGCGTAGGCCGCCACCGCGGCGATGCCCATGACCATCTGCGCGCTCACGCGGATGCCCGTGAGGATGATCGGCCACGCGAGGGGCATCTGAACGGTCGCGAGGGTGCGGAACCGGCCCATGCCGATGCCCCGCGCCGACTCGACGATGGAGCCGTCGACCTCGTGGAGTCCGACGACGGCGTTGCGCAGGATCGGCAGGGCGGCGAAGAACGTCACGACGATGACCGACGGTGCGACGCCGAAGCCCGCGAAGGGGATCAGGAGGCCGACGAGCGCGAACGACGGGAGGGTCAGCCCGACGGCGGAGACGCCGTTCGCCAGGGCGTAGAGCCTGGGGCTGCGGTGCACGAGGGCGGCGAGGCCGACCGAGATGAGCACGGCCAGGACGAGGCACTGCACCACGAGGGACAGGTGCTGCCAGGAGGCGAACCAGATCTGGCTCCACCGGTCCACCACGAAATCCCACGCCACGCAGACCATCTCCCCATCACCGGCAACGACCATCGATCCGAACGGTCGCTCCTCGGAGGGCGACCGGCGTCCACACTAACCACGGCCCCGGCACCGCGTCATGTCGTCGACCACCCCCCACGGGACCCCGCAGCTGACCACCGTTATCCGAACGAGCCCCGAAAAGAGCAGATGAGGACGGCGTGTCGGCTTCCACCGGCACGCCGTTGTAACGATCCTCAGATTCTCGCCTCGAGGTCCTCCCTCAGGTCGCCGACAACCCGGTCGAGACCTTGTACCGCGCGCCGTGGTGCTCGTCCGGCAGCCGGTCCCCGCGCCCGAACAGCTTCTGCCGCAGGGTGCCCGGTTCGTACTCGGTGGGGTAGACGCCCCGGGCCTGGAGCACGGGGATCACGTGCTCGACGACGTCCTCGAACGTGCCGGGCGTGATCGCGTAGGCCAGGTTGAAGCCGTCCACGTCGGTCTCGTCGACCCACTCCTGCAACTGGTCCGCGATCTCCTCGCCGGACCCGACGATGCGGGGCCCGAGACCGCCGATCCCCGCCGCTTCGGCGATGTCGCGGATCGTCCACTCCTTGCCCGTGTCGCCCTCCTGCGCCTGGAAGTTCGCGAGTGCCGACTGGATGGCGTTGCTCTCGACGTCACCCACGGGGTCGTCGAGCGAGTAGGTCGACAGGTCGACGCCCATCCAGCCCGACATCAGCGTCAAGGCTCCCTCGTGCGAGGCGTAACGCCGGTACTCGTCGTGCTTGGCCCGGGCCGCCTCGGGGGTGGCGTCGGTGATGATTGTCAGCAACGTGTAGATGCGCGCCGAGTACCGGTCCCGACCCGCGGCCTCGAGGGCGTCCCGGATCTTCCCGACCGTCGCGGCCAGGCGTTCCTTGGTCGGGGCGGCCACGAAGATCGACTCGGCGTTGCCGGCGGCGAAGCGGATGCCCCGCGGCGAGGCACCGGCCTGGTAGATCACGGGCGTGCGTTGTGGGCTGGGCTCGGCGATGTGGATGCCGGGCACCTTGTAGTACGTGCCGTCGTGGCCGATCTCGTGGACCTTCGTCGGGTCCGTGAAGACGCCCGACTCACGATCGCGCACGACGGCGTCGTCCTCCCACGACCCCTCCCACAACTTGTAGAGGACCTCGAGGTACTCGTCCGCCTGGTCGTAGCGGGTGTCGTGGTCGAGCTGGTCGTCGGCCCCCATGTTGCGGGCGGCGCTCGGCAGGTAGCCGGTGACGACGTTCCAGCCGACCCGCCCCTCGGTCAGGTGGTCGAGCGTGGACATGCGCCGCGCGAACGGGTAGGGGTGCTCGTAGGCCGTACCGGCCGTGATGCCGAAGCCGAGGTGCTCGGTCGCGGCGGCCATGGCCGAGACGAGCAGGACCGGGTCGCCGACCGGTGTCTGGGTGCCGTTGCGCAGGGCCGCGTCGTGGTTGCCGCCGTAGACGTCGTAGGTGCCCAGCACGTCGGCGATGAAGAGGCCGTCGAAGACGCCCTTCTCGAGGAGGCGCGCGAGGGAGGTCCAGTAGCTCAGCTTCGTGTAGTCGGCCGAGCGGTCGTCGGGGTGCCGCCAGAGACCGGGGGACTGGTGCCCCACGCAGTTCATGTCGAAGGCGTTGAACCGGATTCGTCGAGTCATGAGGCCATCCTCACGACCCGGGCTCGTGCTGTCGTCCGTGCTGACACACGACGTCACACTCCACGCCCCGTAGCCTGTGTCGGTGCTCCCGTTCCGCCCCCGCGTCGCCGACGTCGACCGCCCCCGTCTCACCCGCGACGTCTACGTCCTCGGCGTGATCGCCTTTTTCGTCATGGTCGGCTTCGGCGTGGTCGTCCCCGTCCTGCCGGTCTACGCCCGCAGCTTCGGCGTCGACCACGCCCTGGTGGGCGCCGTCCTCTCGGCCTTCGCCCTCATGCGCCTCGTGGCGAGCCCGTTCGTGGGACGACTCATCGACCTGATGGGCGAGCGGGTCGTGCTCTCAGTGGGTATCGGCATCGTGGCGCTCTCGAGCGGGCTCGCCGGGCTCGCCCAGACCTACCCGCAGCTGCTGCTGCTCCGGGGTGCGGGCGGCATCGGCTCGGCCATGTTCAGCATCGCGGCGATGACGCTGCTGCTCGGCGCGACCGACCCGTCGCTCCGGGCCCGGGCCGTCGGCTTCTACCAGGGCGGGTTCCTCGTCGGCGGCATGGCGGGTCCGGCACTCGGCGGACTCCTCGCCCCGATCTCCTTGACGGCGCCGTTCTTCTTCTATGCGGGCACGCTCGCCGTGGCCGGCCTGGTGGGCGTCGTGCTGTTGCGCCGGGCACCGCAGCACTCCTCGACGACCGTCACCGCGCCTCCGGTGCCCCTCGGGGTCGTGCTACGAGACGTGCGGTTCCGGACCGCGTGCGTCGCCAACTTCGCGCAGGGTTGGTCCTCACTGGGGGTGCGCAGCGCCCTCGTCCCCGTCCTCGTGGTCGAGGTCCTGCGCGGACCGACGGCGTGGACGGGCCTGCTCTTCGCCGCGTCGGCGGTGGCCCAGACCATCGCGCTGGCACCGGCCGCGCGCTTCGTCGACACGGTCGGCCGTCGACCGGCCGTGATCGGTGCGTTCGCGGTGGCCGCCGTGACCCTGTTCGCGGTGTCCCTCGCTCCGGACGTCTGGACCCTCGGCGCCCTGCTCTGCGTCTACGGCGTGGCGACGGCGTTCATGGGCACCGCGCCGGCGGCGCTGGTGGGCGATGCCGCGGGCGCCCGGGGCGGTCGTCCGGGCGCGGTCTTCTCGCTGTGCTCCGACGTCGGGGCGATCGCCCGGCCGCTCGTCGCCCGGCTGCTGGTCGACCCGGCCTCGTACCCCGCGGCGTTCGGCGTGGCGGCCGTCGTGCTGGCGGTGGCCGCCGGGGCGGCGGTGCGTCTGCCCCGGCCCCCCGCCGCCACGCCGACCCCCGCCTGATCAGCCGAGGTGCACGGGCGCCTCGGTGGGCAGCAGGTCCTCCTTGCGGCCGCGGATCAGGAAGAACGAGATCGGCGCCGCGAGCAGCATGGCGATCGCGGCGGCCAGGAACGCCACCGAGTAGCCGTCCACCAGCGCACCGAGCGGCCCGCCCACCGTCGATGTCGAGGACGCGACGGCCCCGGCGTAGAGGTTCGTGAACACGGCGAGACCGATCGATCCTCCGATCTGCATCATGGCGTTCGAGGTCGCGCTGGCGGCACCGGCGTCGTGCGGCGCGACCCGGCTGAGCGCCAGGTTCTGCATGGGCACGAAGACCCCGGCGAGGCCGACGCCCATGACGAGCAGGGCGGGCAGCACCCGCACCGCGTACGAGCCGTCGGCCGTGATCTGCGTGGCGAGCCAGAGCAGCCCCGCCCCGGCGACGAGCGGCCCGACGATCATCATCGGGCGAGGGCCGACGACCGGCAGCAGCTTGGTCAGCAGGGGAGCGCAGACCATGATGACGAGCGTCATCGGCAGGCTGGCGAGCCCCGCCTCGAGCGGACCGAAGCCGAGCACGATCTGCAGGTGGAAGGTCAGGTAGAGCAGGGCGCCGATCATGACGCTCCCGACGATCAACTGCACCAGGAAGGCCCCGCCCCGGACGCGGTCGGCGAGGACACGCATCGGCAGCAGCGGGTGGTCGCTCCGCCGCTCGACGACGACGAAGAGGGCGAGCAGGCCGGCCCCCAGGGCGATGAACCCGATGACGAGGGCCGACCCCCAGCCGTCCTCGGCCCGGGTGAAGCCGTAGACGAGGCTCGCGAGGCCGGCGGCGACGACGATCGTCCCGACGACGTCGAGGCGGTTGCGCCCCCCGGCCCGGCTCACGCTCCCCACGAAGGCGGCGGCGCCGATGGCGACGAGCACGATGGGCACGTTGACGAGCAGGCACCAGCGCCAGCTGACGAACTCGGTCAGCACCCCGCCGAGCACGAGTCCGACAGCGGCACCCGCGCCCGAGATGGCGCCGAAGACGGCGAAGGCGGTGTTCCGGTCACGGCCCGACGCGAAGGTCGTGGTGAGCACGGCGAGGGCCGCGGGGGCGAGCAAGGCGGCGAACACGCCCTGGAGCCCGCGGGCGAGGATCAGCTCGCCCCCGGTTTGCACGAGGCCGCCGAACGCCGAGGCGGCCCCGAAGCCGACCATGCCGACGATGAAGGTGCGCTTGCGGCCCCAGAAGTCGGCGATGCGACCGCCGAGCAGCAGCAGGGCGCCGAAGGCGAGCGCGTAGGCCGTGACGACCCACTGACGGTTCTCGTCGCTGAGGCCGAGGTCGGCCTGGGCGTCGGGCAGGGCGATGTTGACGATGGTGCCGTCGAGGACGACGACGAGTTGCGCGAGGGCGACGATGACGAGCACCCACCAGCGGCGCGACGAGCGCGTCTCGGTGGGAGCGGGGGCGACGGTGGTCACTGCGGTACCTGTTTCTCTGAGGGGACGACAGATCACCCTACCTACTAGTTGGTTGGTCCGTGGGTCGGCTACGGTGATCCGATGCGAACCGATGCCGCCGAGACCCGTCGAGCCATCCTCGAGGCCGCCACCGCGGAGTTCTCGCGACACGGGCTGGCCGGGTCGCGTGTGGACCGCATCGCGGCCGAGGCCGGCTGCAGCAAGGAGCGCCTCTACGCGAACTTCGGCGACAAGCGGTCGCTCTTCACGACCGTCCTGAACGGCACCTTCGAGACGATGGGTGACGCGGCCTCGCGCCCCGCCGTGAGCATCGAGGAGTTCGCCCTCGCCGTCTTCGACCACATGCAGGCCCACCCCGACCACAGCCGGCTGATCGCCTGGGCCCGACTCGAGGGCGAGCACGACTGGGAGGCCTCGGTCCCCACCCTGCGCGCTGTCCAGGACGCCGCCCTGTCGCAGCTCGACCGCCTGCGCGACGACCCGGCCGTGACGGTGTCCTGGAGCAGCGACGACATCTTCGCCCTCGTCATGTCACTCGCCCGCGCCTGGCAGAACCTGCCCGGTCTCGGCGAGGCGCACCCCGGTGTGGTCCTCGACCCCGCCCTGCAGCGCGAGATCGTGCGCGAGGCCGTGCGGCGCCTCACCACCGCCTGAGACGGACCCGGGGCACCCGACCGGACCGACGACGAAGGAGGCGCGCCCCGGTCACCCGGGACGCGCCTCCTTCACACGGTCGGTCGCGTCTACTTCTTCGCGTCGACCTTCGGGGTGACCTTGAGGAAGCCCGCGCGCGGGTCGCCGAGGCCGACCAGCGGAGTCGTGTCGCGGCCGCCGACGAAGTTCGTCACCCAGCCGGACAGGATGCGGAACTTGCGGTTGAGCGTCGGCATCGCGTACAGGTGGTAGCCGCGGTGGGCCATCCAGGCCGGCACGTTCTTGAGCTGCAGGCCGAACATGCTCGCCGCGCCCTTGCCGATGCCGTAGCTCGCCACGGTGCCGAGCGACTCGTGGCGGTACTCCTTGACGGGCTCGCCCGAGAGGGTGGCGATGACGTTGTCGGCCACGGTGACCGCCTGGCGCACGGCGTTCTGCGCGTTCGGCGGGTAGTACGCGGGCTGCTTCTCGGCCAGGAGGTCGGGAACCTGCGCGCCGTCGCCGAGGGCCCAGACGCCGTCGAGCTTCTGGCCGTCCTCGGTCTGGACCTGCAGCGTCGCGCTGACGTTGACGTGCCCCTTGGGGCCGAGGGGCAGACCCATGTCGCCCAGGACCGGGTTCGGCTTGACGCCGGCCGTCCAGACGATCGTGCCCGCGGGGATGGTCTCGCCATCGCTCAGCACGACGTCGCCGTCGATGCACGAGGGCATCGTCGTCTTGAGGCGGATGTCGATGCCGCGACCGCGCAGCTGGCCGAGGGTCCACTTCGAGAGCTCGGGGCCGACCTCGGGGGCGACGCGGTCGAGGGCCTCGACCAGCACGAAGCGCAGTTCGTCGCGCGACAGGTTCGGGAACGTGTCGACGGCCGAGTTCGCGGCGTCGGACAGCTCGGCGAGGGCCTCGACGCCGGTGTAGCCGCCACCGACGAAGACGACGGTCAGGAGCTTGCGACGGACGGCGGGGTCCTTGACGCTGGCCGCCTCGGCGATGTTGCCGAGGATGCGGTCACGCACGTACTGCGCCTCTTCGACGCTCTTGAAGCCGACGCCGTTCTCGGCGAGTCCCGGGGTCGGGAAGGTGCGGGTGACCGCACCGAGGGCGACGACCAGCTGGTCGTAGGCGATGTCGCTCGACTCGCCGTCCGCACTGGTGACGGTGACCTTCTTGGCCTCGCTGTCGAGCCCGGTGACGGACGCCTCGACGACCTTCGTGCGCTTGAGCGTCTTGCGCAGCGGCACGGTGACGTCGCGCGCGGCGATGTGGCCACCGGCGACCTCGGGCAAGAACGGCTGGTAGGTGAAGTACGGGGCCTGGTCGACGAGGGTGATGCTCGCCGCCTGGGGTGGGTGTCGCTTCTGCAGTTCGAGTGCAGTGGTGAGCCCGGCGGAACCGCCGCCGAGAATTACGATTCGCTTGGTCATGTATGTGTTCCTCCCTCAGACGACCGTACCCCCGGGGCCGGTCGACGGGACGCCACGCGCCGAACGGCCCGGCACCCGCGGGGGGCCGGGCCGGGCGCCGGTGGACGGTGGGGTCAGCGGCCGCCGTCGACGTCGCTCTGCGTGAACGACCCGTCGGGCTCGCCGTCGTGGGGTCCGCCGTCCGCCGCGGGCTCGTCCGGCACCTGGGCGTCGACGTACGAGCCGTCTCCCTCGCTCGTGCCGGCCTCCTCGGTGTAGGTGCCGTCGGCCTCGCCGTCGTGCGGCCCGCGGGTGCGGGCACCGCCCTCGAGGTCGTCGTCCACGTACGAGCCGTCCTCACCGGAGGTGGGTCCGCCCGTGCTCGACCGGTCGTGCTCGTGGTTGTTGACGTCGCTGCCCATGGGTGCTGCCTTTCGTCGAGGTCGGCCGGCGTCCTCGCCGTCCGTGCCGCTCACCCTAGACCGGCGCCGCCACGGTCGACCGGGCGGAGCGATCCCGTCAGAACCCCTCGTTCTCGCGCGTCACGTAGGGCGACTCGAGCGCGTCCAGCTCGTCGTCGGTGAGCCACAGGTCGACCGAGGCCACGGCGTCGTCGAGGTGCTGCATCTTCGTGGCGCCGACGATGGGCGACGTGACCGCGTCCTGCTGCCGCACCCAGGCCAACGCGACCTGCGCGCGCGAGACGCCCCGCGCCTCCGCGACGTCGGCGACGGCCTGCGCGACGGCCCGGTCGCCGTCCTCGCGTTGCTTGTAGAGCGTCTGACCGAAGCGGTCGGTCTCGGTCCGGGCCGTGGTGGCGTCCCAGTCGCGGGTCAGCTTCCCGCGGGCCAGGGGCGACCAGGGCAGCACGCCCACGCCCTGGTCGAGGCAGTAGGGGTGCATCTCACGTTCTTCCTCTCGCTGGATCAGGCTGTACTGGTCCTGCATCGAGACGAAGCGCGTCCAGCCGCCGAGGTCGGCCGCGTGCTGCATCGTGGCGAACTGCCATGCCCACATGCTCGAGGCACCGATGTAGCGGGCCTTCCCGGCCTTGACGACGTCGTGCAGCGCCTCCATCGTCTCCTCCACCGGCACCTCGGGGTCGAAGCGGTGGATCTGGTACAGGTCGACGTAGTCGGTGCCGAGTCGGCGCAGGCTGTCGTCAATCGCGCTCATCACGTGGCCACGGCCGAGCCCGGCGCCGTTCGGGCCGGGACGCATGCGGCCGTGCACCTTGGTCGCCAGCACGCCCTCCTCGCGGGTGGCGAAGTCGCGCAGCGCCCGGCCGACGATCTCCTCGCTGGTGCCGTCCGAGTAGACGTCGGCGGTGTCGAAGGTCGTGATGCCGAGCTCGAGCGCTCGAGCAATGAACGGGCGGCTCTCGTCCTCGGGCAGGCTCCACTCGTGCGTGCCTCGGTCGGGCACGCCGTAGCTCATGCAGCCGAGGGTCACCGCCGAGACGGTCAGACCGCTCGTGCCCAGTCGTGCGTACTCCATGTGTGATCCCTCTCGTCGTGGGGCGGGGCACCGGCGGCCGCGCCGCCCGCGGCCTTACGCGCGGGGCGGCGCGGCCCGACCCCCGATCGACGCGTCGCCGCGGACGACCGAGGCGGCGTGACGGCGCGCACGCCGCGCCCCCGGGGTCCAGGGCGCGCCGCCGAGGACGGGGAGCGCCCCGCGGTACAGCCGCAGCTCGGCGCGTCCAGCCGCAGCGGTCACGCCGCGGACCAGCCGCTTCACGTCGGGCGTGAGCAGGTCGCGGTCGCCGGCGTAGGCGGACACGGGCGGCAGACCCGAGAGATCACCCCGCACCGGGCTGACCTCGGGCGAGGCCGGGTCGCGGTCACCGGCCCACCACCGCCCCGCGGCGACGAGGCCGTCGCGCCCCAGCATGGGGTCGAGCGGTGCGACCTCGTGGACCGCGGGGGAGTCGAGCAGGGCGTCCACCCACGGCGAGAAGAGCACGAGGGCGTCCGGCACGGGCCGACCGGCGTCGCGTTCCCGCATCGCCGCGACGAGGGCGAGCGCCCCGCCCGCCGAGTCACCGGCCACGACGACCCGGGACGGGGAGGCGCGGCGCACGTCCTCGAGGACGGCGTCCAGCAGCGGCAGCGCCTCGTCCACGTCGTGGGCCGGGGCGAGCCCGTAGAGCGGCACCGTCACGACGGCCCCGGAGGCGCGGACGAGTCGGGCGAGGAGATTCCAGTGCATGGTCAGGACGGGGTGGACGTAGGCGCCACCGTGGAGGTAGACGACGTGGCCGCCGCTCGGGGCCCGACGCGGCCGGAGGGTGACGACGCGGACCTCGCCGACCCGCGCCTCCTCGACGGTCGCGACCCGGCGCACCGCCCGCGAGACCGGGGCCGCGGAGCCCTGACGGGCGATGGAGCGGACGAGGGAGTCCTCGGTCTCGGTCGAGCGGGTACGGAAGCGCAGCAGGACACGCGTGGCGGCCATCGTAAGCGACATGTCACGACCCTACGCACACGCTCCCGGAGGGTGCGAGGCCGGAAACCAAGGAAGGCCCGGACACCTGGGGTGTTCGGGCCTTCCGTCGCTTGCGAACAAGCATCTGTCTCAACACAGACCTGGTGAAACATCTTTCGAAGAGGATGTCTCGAGTGTCCGAGGGGGGACTTGAACCCCCACGCCCTATACGGGCACTAGCACCTCAAGCTAGCGCGTCTGCCATTTCCGCCACCCGGACTGGATGGTGCCGACCGAAGCCGACACGAAAGATTAGCACGGCTCGGGGGGCCCTCGTGCCCACCGCCACGTCCGTCGGTGCGAGGGGCACGGCAGGTAGCGTGGGACGCATGACGACGACCCCCACGAGCACCGGCCCGACCGAGTCCGAACTCGACGAGACGGCCCGCATCGCCCGCGACCCCATCCGGTTCGACACGTCGAACTACGGCGGTGGGGGGTCGAACGGAGAAGCCGACGCGGCCGAATACGTCGAGGCGGCCCTCCGCGAGCTCGGCCTCGAGCCGCAGCTGTTCGAATCCGAACCCGGCCGGGTCAGCGTGGTCGCCCGGGTCGAGGGAGCCGAGCCGGCGAAGCCCGGCCTGGTGGTGCACGGCCACCTCGACGTCGTGCCGGCCGACCCGGCGAACTGGTCGGTCGATCCGTTCGGCGGGGTCGTCCAGGACGGCATGCTCTGGGGGCGCGGGGCCGTCGACATGAAGAACATGGACGCCATGATGTTGACGGCCGGGGGCGACATCCTGCGGGCGGGCGGACGACCGGCCCGCGACCTGGTGCTGGGGTTCCTCGCCGACGAGGAGGCCGGGGGAGTCCTCGGCTCGCACTTCCTCGTCAAGGAGCACCCCGGGTTGTTCGACGGCGCCACCGAGGCGATCAGCGAGGTCGGCGGCTACTCGACCTTCATCGACGGACGCCGTTCGTACCTGCTGCAGACGGGCGAGAAGGCCCTGATCTGGGTCAAGCTCACGGCCCGGGGCACCGCCGGCCACGGCTCCCAGATGATCGAGGCCAACGCCGTGACGCGCCTGGCCGAGGCCGTGGCCGTCCTCGGCCGCCAGCAGTGGCCGATCGTGTTGACGGACACGACGACCGCTCTCCTGGGCGAGGTGGCACGCATCCTCGACGTCGACGTGCACGAGGTCGCCCCCGACGAACTGGTCCTGCGCACCGGCACCGCCAAGGGCTTCATCCGCGGGTCGCTGCGAACGACGACCAACCCCACGATGCTGACGGCCGGCTACAAGCACAACGTCGTGCCCGACACGGCCGAGGCCCTGGTCGACATCCGATGCATGCCGGGGCAAGAACAGGCCGTGCTGGCCGAGGTCCAGTCGCTGATCGGCGACGACGTCGAGATCGAGACGATGCACACCGACATCGGGCTCGAGACGCCGTTCTCGGGCCCGCTGGTCGACGCGATCACCGCCACCCTCGACCGCCACGACCCGGGGGCACCCGTCCTGCCGTACCTCCTCTCGGGCGGCACCGACAACAAGGCCCTCAGCCTCCTCGGCATCGCCGGCTACGGCTTCGCCCCGCTCCGGCTCGACGAGGGCATGGACTTCCCGGCCATGTTCCACGGCGTCGACGAACGGGTGCCGCTCGACGCACTATCCTTTGGCAGTCGCGTCCTGCGGGACTTGTTGTCGACGTACTAGCAACCCCCGCACCAGAAGGGTCACCCGCGTGGAGCATCTCCTCCAGGCACTCCTGCTCGGCCTCGTCCAGGGCCTCACGGAGTTCCTCCCCGTCTCGTCGAGCGCCCACCTGCGGCTCGTCGGACTGTTCTTCAGCGATCCCGGAGCGGCGGCCGAGTTCGCCCCGGGCGCCACCTTCACCGCCATCACGCAGCTCGGCACGGAACTCGCCGTCGTCATCTACTTCCGGCGCGACATCACCCGCATCGTCTCGCGCTGGTTCGCGGGCGTGACCGGCAAGATCCCTCGGACCGACCCCGACGTCCGCATGGGCTGGCTCGTGATCATCGGCACCGTCCCGATCGTGCTCGTGGGGTACTTCGCGCAGGAGTACATCCGCACGGTGTTCCGCTCGCTCTGGATCGTGGCGATCGTGTTGATTGTGTTCGGCGTGCTGCTCGGCCTGGCCGACCGATTCGGCAAGAAGACCGAGCGCTTCGAGGACATGCGTTACGGCCACGGCATCGCCGTCGGCGTCGCCCAGGTGCTGGCGCTCTTCCCCGGCGTCTCGCGGTCGGGTGCCACCACGACCACGGCGCTCGCCCTCGGCTACACGCGGCCCGCCGCCGCGCGGTTCTCGTTCCTGCTGGCCGTGCCCGCCGTGTTCGGCAGCGGTCTCTACGAACTCGTCCAGAGCTTCAGCGACCCCGGGCCCTATTCGCTGGGCGAGACCCTGGCCGCCACGGTCGTCGCCTTCGTCGTCGGCTTCGTCGTCATCGCGTTCTTCATGAACTACATCTCGCGCCGCAGCTTCGCCCCGTTCGTGGCCTACCGCATCGTGCTCGGCGTCGTCCTGCTCGTCCTGCTCGGCACGGGCGTGGTGGCCGCATGAGGTCCTGGGCCGAACCCGTCGTCCCGCGCCTCCCCGGCCTCGGCGACCTCCCTGCGCTCCACGACACGTCGACCGGCACGGTGCACCCGACCGAGGTCGACGGTTCGCGGGCCGGCCTGTACGTGTGCGGCATCACTCCCTACGACGCCACCCACCTGGGTCACGCGTCGACCTACCTGGCCTTCGACACCCTGCTGCGCGTCTGGCGCGACGCCGGGGTCGAGGTGGTCTACGCGCAGAACACGACCGACGTCGACGACCCGCTGCTCGAGCGGGCGACGGCCACGGGCGTCGACTGGCGCGAACTCGCCGACGGCCAGACCGACCTCTTCCGCAGCGACATGCAGCACCTGGCCGTCGTGCCGCCGACGCACTACGTCGCCGTGACCGAGGTGGTGACCGACGTCGCCGACGCCGTGGCGCACCTCCTCGACCGGGGCCTCGCGTACCCCGTGCCAACCGACGCCTCCTGTGTCGGCGACGACCTGTACTTCGACGTCCGGGCCGCCGAGCGCGACACCGACTGGCACCTGGGCCTCGAGAGCCGGTACGACGCCGAGACGATGGCCCGGTTCTTCGCCGAGCGCGGTGGGGACCCCGACCGCCCCGGGAAGCGCGACCCGCTCGATCCGCTGCTCTGGCGCGCGGCCCGCGACGACGAGCCGTCCTGGCCGACCACGCTGGGGGCGGGCCGCCCGGGCTGGCACATCGAGTGCACGGTCATCGCCCAACAGCACCTCGACGTGCCGATCACGGTCAACGGCGGCGGCAGCGACCTGGTGTTCCCGCACCACGAGATGAGCACGGCGCACGGCACGGCCCTCACCGGCCGCCCCTATGCCGTGCACCACACGCACACCGGCATGGTCGCGTACCAGGGCGAGAAGATGAGCAAGTCGCTCGGCAACCTCGTGAAGGTCAGCGAGCTCGTCGCCGCGGGCCACGACCCGCGCGCCGTCCGGCTCGCCCTCCTGGCGCACCACTACCGCTCCGACCGGGAGTGGTTCGACGCCGACCTCGTCGCCGCCGAGCAGCGCCTCGGCCGCTGGCTCGCCTGGGCGGCCACGAGCGAAGGAGGCGCGGTGCCGGTCACGGCCCCCACCCCCTTGGTCGTCGCCCTGCGTTCCTCCCTCGCGGACGACCTCGACACGCCGTCTGCCCTCGACGCCGTCGACGCCGTCGTGGCCCGGGAAGCGGCCCCGTCCGAGGTCGACGTCGACGCCGTCCAGGCGCTGCTGGGCATCGACCTGCGCGCCTGAGCCCATCCGGGAGCACGCACGTGCCCCACCACCCGGGACGACCTTCGAGAAACAGGTCGTCCACCCCGTTCTCCATGCATACGCATGAGTGTTCCTCAATCAGCACGAACGTCTGCCCTACGATGGTCGGCGTGGAACCGTCGATCACCGCTCCGGCCCCGGCCGCGACACCGAGCGACGCCCGCCGACCACTGACCAGACGAGACACGCGCGTCGATCTCTGGATCGCGGCCCTCACCGCCGTGCTCGGCCTCGCCACGCTGTGGCTCAGTGCCGTCATCGTCGCGGACACCGACGGGGCGGCTTCACCGTCGATCGTCGAGAGCGTGCTGTGGCTCGTGGGCCTCTGCGCGCCGCTCGCCTTCCGTCGACAGCGGCCCGTGGCCGTCCTCGTCGTGGTGTCGGCCGTGTTCTTGGCCGCCCAGCTGAGGGGCTATCCCGACACGCTGACGCCGTCGATCGTCGAGTTCGTGGCCATCTTCACCGCGAACGCCTGGGCCGCCCGACGCGCCCGTGCGCTCGTCGTCAGCGTCGTCGTGACCGCGATCATGTTCGTCTGGCTCGGGGTGTGGCTGCGCTCGGTCTACGTGTCCGACGCCGAGACCCCCGACCCCGTGACCCTCGCCTCGATCGCCTACACGCTCGTGTCGAACGGCATCGTCCTCGTCACGGCCATCGCCTTCGGCCGAGCGGCCCGCGTGTCGGCCACCAGGCTGCACGCGCTCGAGCGCACGGGCGTCGAGCTGCGGGCCGCACACGAACTCGTCGCCGACCGGGCCATCAACGAGGAGCGAACGCGCCTCGCCCGCGAGTTGCACGACGTGGTCGCCCACCACGTCGCCGTGATCGGCATCCAGGCGGGCGCGGCCCGGCGGACCCTCGACCGGCCCGAGATCGCCCGGGGGGCCCGCTCGGCCGGCGAGGGCACGGCGCGCACGACCCTCGACGAGCCCGCCCGCCAGCCGTCCGTGCTGCGGTCGCGCGACGGCGCGGCCGGGTCCGCCCCCGCGGGCCTCGGGCCCTGCCGGAACTCATGGCCGACACGCGCGCCCTCGGTCTCGAGGTCCGGTTCTCGGTTCACGGCGACGCCCACGACGTCCCCGAGAGCATCGGGGTCACGCTCTACCGCATCACCCAAGAGGCGCTCACCAACACCCTCAAGCACGGCAACGCCTCGCTCGCCGAGGTGCAGCTCCGCTACGGAGACCGCACCATCGAGGTCGAGGTCGTCGACGACGGCCGTCCCGGCCCCACGCCCTACCCCGGGGCAGGCCTGCCACAGGGCCTGGCCGCGTCCGGCGCCGGACTGGGCCAACGGGGCATGCGCGAACGGGTCGACCTGCACGGCGGTGAGCTCCGGCTCGGCCCCCGACCGCGCGGGGGCTACCGGGTGCACGCCGTCCTGCCCGTGAGCGCCTGCGCCGACGCCCGCCCCCGCGACCACGTCGCCACCGACCCCTCCGGGAGATCATGACCGACACGACCGATCCCGTCACCGTCCTGCTCGTCGACGACCAGGACCTCGTCCGCACGGGTTTCCGCATCATCCTCGACACCGCGCCCGACGTCCGCGTCGTGGGCGAGGCCTGCGACGGGCTTGAGGCCGTCGACCTCGTCCGGCGACTCCGCCCCGACGTCGTCGTGATGGACATCGAGATGCCCGTCCTCGACGGGCTCGAGGCGACGCGCCGCATCCTCGCGCAGTCTCCTGATGCCGGGCCGGCGGTCCTCGTCCTCACGACCTTCGGCCGAGACGACTACGTCTTCCGGGCCCTCCAGGCGGGGGCGAGCGGCTTCCTGCTCAAGACGGCCACACCAGAAGACCTCATCGAGGCGATCGCCGTCGTGCACCGCGGCGACGCCCTGCTCTCGCCCCAGCTCACCCGTGCCGTCGTCGAACGCGCCGTGGGCGACCCGGCCGCGTCACGGGTCGTCGTCCCCAGTCCGGCCCTGGCGACCCTCACCGAACGTGAACGCGAGGTCCTCGACCGGCTCGCCTCCGGTGCCTCGAACGCCGAGATAGCCCGTCGTCTGTTCCTCGGCGAGGCCACGGTCAAGACGCACGTCTCCAACGTGCTCGGCAAGCTCGGCCTCCGTGACCGGACGGCGGCCGTGGTGTTCGCCTACGAGAACGGCGTCGCCGTCCCGGGTGAGCCCGCCACCTGAGCGAGGTCGTCGAGGCCAGGCCACCGTGCCCCGCCCCACGGGGTCACGGCATGGTGGTTCAGGGGACCGGGGGATACCGCGGGTCGTCCGGTCGGCCGTCCCCGCCTTTGCCGTCGCGCCGCCGCAGGTACCGTTCGAACTCCTGCGCGATGGCCTCCCCGCTCGCCTCGGGGCTGTCCACCGTGTCGCGGGCCTGCTCGAGCTGTTCGATGTAGCCGGCCATGTCCTCGTCGTCGGCCGCGAGGGCGTCGATGCCGGACTCCCAGGCCGTCGACTCGGCGGCGAGCTCACCTCGGGGGATCGTCACGCCCGAGAGCTCGTCGAGCTTCTCGATGAGTGCGAGCGTCGCCTTGGGCGACGGCGCGTTGTGGACGTAGTGCGGCACCGAGGCCCAGATCGACAGGGTCGGCACGCCGGCGGCCTCGACGGCGTCGGCGAGGACCGACAAGATGCCCACCGGCCCCTCGTAGGTGCTGCGCTCGAGGGTGTACTCGTCGCGGACGGCCTCGTTCTCGCTGCTGACGAAGACCGAGATGGGCCGCGTGTGGGGGACGTCGGCGAGCATGGCCCCGAGGAACACCACGCCCGTGACGTCGTGCACGTCGATCAGGTCGACGATCTCGGCGGCGAAGCCCCGCCAGCTGCGTGACGGTTCGGCACCCAGCAGCACGAGCACCTCGGTGGCCGGCGACGCGGGGTCGCGGGGGAGGACCGTCGCGGCGTCGGCCGCCGCGTGCAGCTGGATGCGGGGCCACACGAGGGTCCGCACCCCGTCGTCGTCGAGCCCCACCTGCGGACGGTTGAACTGGTAGTCGATGTACCGTTCGCCGTCGAGCTCGGCCACCGGTTCGAGCGAGAGCGTCTCGACCAGGCTGCGCGCGACGCCGCTGGCGGCCTCACCGGCGTCGTTCCAGCCTTCGAAGGCCACCACCAGCAGGCGTCCCGCAGCGAAATCCGACGTGTTCGTCAACCTGAGTCCTCACCGTGCCGGAAGGGCGTCCGGCGCTTGACCCTCCACGATAGACCGTGACCGCCACCAGGAGGCGCGGGCCGGGAGGCCACGCCGGTCACGCCCGGTAGACTCGTCCGCCGTGACCGAAACCCTGCCTGCCGCCGTCCTGTGGGACATGGACGGAACCCTCGTCGACACCGAGCCGTACTGGTTCCTCTGCCAGGTCGAACTGGTCGAGTCGTTCGGCGGCACCTGGAGCCGCGAGGACGGCGACGCCATGATCGGCAGCGGCCTGTGGCAGTCCGCGCGCGTCCTGCAGTCCCACGGCGTCGACCTGTCCGAGGACGAGATCATCGACCGCCTGACCACCGCGGTCCTCGAGCGTGCCGCGGTCGAGATCCCCTGGCGTCCCGGCGCGAGGGAGCTCCTCGCCGAGCTCCGCCGCGAGGGAGTCCCGACCGCCCTGGTCACCATGTCGATCCGCCGCATGGCCCAGTTCATGGTCGACGCCATCGAGTTCGAGGCCTTCGACGCGATCGTCGCCGGCGACGACGTCGAGCACGCCAAGCCGCACCCCGAGGCCTACCTCCGGGGCGCCGCACTGCTGGGCGTCGACCCCGCCGACTGCATCGCCATCGAGGACAGCACGCCCGGCCTCGCCTCGGCCGTGGCCGCCGGCACCGTCGCGATCGGCGTCGAGCACCACGCGCCGCTCGCCGACGACGGCCCGTACATCCGACGCGACACGCTCGTCGGCACGACGGTCGGCGACCTCCGCGAGCTGCACCGAGCCGGGCGCGCCGTCCGCGACCAGGCGACCTCCGATTCCTGACCCCGGTGCCCACGCCGCGCCTCCTGCGCCCCTCGGGGTGCGACCCGATCGAAAGCAGCACCCCCGCATGACCGCGTTCCGCCGCCAGTCCGGCCCCTTCGTCGAAGGCGACAAGGTCCAGCTCACGGGCCCCAAGGGCAAGATGAACACCATCGTGCTGACCCCGGGTGCCGTGTTCCACACGCACCGCGGCATGATCGCGCACGACGACGTCGTCGGCCTGCCCGACGGGTCGGTCGTCCCGAGCACGACCGGCGACGAGTACCTCGCGCTCCGTCCGCTGCTGAGCGACTTCGTGATGTCCATGCCCCGGGGCGCGGCCATCGTCTACCCGAAGGACGCCGCACAGATCGTGGCGTTCGCCGACATCTTCCCCGGCGCGACCGTCGTCGAAGCGGGCGTGGGTTCGGGTGCGCTGTCGCTCTGGCTGCTGCGCGCCGTCGGCCCCGAGGGACGCCTGGCGTCCTTCGAGCGCCGTCAGGAGTTCGCCGACGTGGCCGAGGGCAACGTCGCGAGCTTCTTCGGCGCCGAGCCCGAGAACTGGTCGGTCACGGTCGGCGACCTGGCCGACGAACTCCCGGCGGCGATGCCCGACGGGACGGTCGACCGGGTGGTCCTCGACATGCTCGCTCCGTGGGAGAACGTCGAGGTCACGGCCGACGCGCTCAAGCCGGGCGGCCTGGTGATCTGCTACGTCGCCACGGCCACCCAGCTCTCGCGGACGGCCGAGGCCCTGCGCGCCTCGGGGTCCTTCACCGAACCCGACGCGTCCGAGACCCTCGTCCGCGGCTGGCACGTCGAAGGCCTCGCCGTGCGCCCCGACCACCGCATGATCGGGCACACGGGATTCCTCCTCACCGCACGCCGCCTCGCACCCGGCGCGGTGCTTCCGCAGCTCAAACGGCGCCCCTCGAAGTCCGACTACAGCGACGCCGACGTCGAGGCCTGGACCCCCGGGGCCCTCGGCGATCGGTCGGCCAGCGACAAGAAGCTGCGCAAGACCGCCCGCCAGGCCCGGTCGGCGGCCGACGCCGCCATCGCGGCGACCGGAGCCGTCGAGGCCGGCACCACCGACGGCACGTCGACCGATTCCGCACCGGCCTGAGCGTCATCGGGGGCCCTGATCGCCCCCGCTAAGCTGTCCCCGCATCCGAACGACCCGACCGGCAGCTCCACTCGACCCCCGGTCGCCTCCACGAAATGAGTCCCCGTGCGCAAGATCCCCGCCCTCGTCGTGACGGTCGGCCTGCTCGCCTCGATGACGGCCTGCTCGACCACGGCCGGCCCCGGCTCGACCGGCTGCCCCCCCACGGGCGACGCCGCCTCGGTCGTCACGGCGACCGGTGACTTCGGTGCGAAGCCCGACGTCGACGTGCCGACCCCCATCGTGACGAAGAAGACCGAGGTCTCGACGCTCATCCAGGGCGACGGCCAGCGACTCGTCGACGGCACCCCGGTCGTCATCGACTACACCCTCTTCGACGGCTCCACAGGGCAAGAACTCGAGGACAGCGGCTACGACGGGTCGACGAACGTCCCGTTGACCGTCGGCGGCCAGACCCTCGCCCCGCTCGTCGACGCGCTCGAGTGCTCCACGGTGGGTTCGCGCGTGGCGGTCGCCGTCAAGGCGAGCGACCTCTCCGCATCGATCAACGGTGCCGCGGCGACCCCGAACGACGACCCCGACGCCGCCTACGTCGCCGTGGTCGACGTCAAGCGGGCGTTCCTCGCGAAGGCCGACGGCGCCCTCCAGCTCGGCGCGAACGGCCTCCCGGCCGTCGTCACCGCCCCCGACGGCGCACCGGGCATCACCATCCCCGCGGGCGACGCACCGGCGGACGAGGTCGTGCACCTCGTCCGCAAGGGCCACGGCACGACGCTGACCGCCGACGACACGGCCGTGGTGCAGTTCACGGCCGTCACCTGGAGCCAGCCGTCCACCGTCGCCGGTTCGACCTGGACGAACGGCGGATCGGCGACGCCGGTCGACCTCGGCGACGAGCAGATCCCCGACGACATCCGCTCGGCCCTGGTGGGGCAGCAGGTCGGCTCGCAGGTCATGGTCGTGCTCCCCGCGTCCGCCGAGAGCGGCGGATCCGCCTACGTCTACGTCTTCGACGTGCTCGGGGCGATCCGATGACGCGGCCCTGCTGAGCCGGTCGCCGTGCCCGCTGCCCGCACCCCCCGCGTCCCCGTCGAAGAGCGCCTGTTCAGCCTCGTGCTGGCCCTGCTCGCGACGGATTCCGGGCTGAGCAAGACCGAGATCCTGTCGACCGTCCAGGGCTACCGCCAGAAGTACTCACGTGCCGGCGACAACGCCGCTCTCGAGCGGCAGTTCGAGCGGGACAAGGACGACATCCGTGAACTCGGCGTCCCTCTCGAGACGATCGACGACCCCTCGGCGGCGGGCAACAACCAGGCCCTGCGCTACCGCATCCCGCGCGGGGCGTACGAACTGCCCGAAGACATCTCGTTCTCCTCCGAAGAGACCGCTCTCCTCACCCTGGCCGCGATGGTCTGGCGCGAGGGGTCCCTCTCGCACGAGTCCCGACGGGCCCTCCTCAAGCTCCGGTCACTGGGCGGCGCAGCGAGCGTCCCCGAGCTCGAGTACGCCCCTCGACTCCGTTCTCGCGACGCGGCGTTCGAGCCGCTGCGCACCGCGCTCGACCGCGGCGTCGTCATCCGGTTCGACTACCTCAAGCCCGGCGACGAGTCCGCCCGTCGGCGCGAGGTCGCCCCGGCCGCCTTGGTCCAGCACCACGGTCGGTGGCTGGTGTCCGCAGTCGAGGTCGGCACGGGGACGCTCAAGACGTTCCTGCTGTCCAGGGTGGTCGGTCCCGTCCAGCTGACGTCCACCCCGTTCACGCGCCCCGACGACGCCACGGCCGACCGTGCGCTGGCCGACCTCGAGCAGGTCTGGCGCGACCGCACCGCGACCCTCCGCGTCGAACCGATGTCCGACGCCGAGACCCGACTCGGCAAACGTCGCGGCACCACGCGTGTCGATCCGGTCACCCTCACCGTCCACTGGACGGACGAACACCTGCTCGCCGACGAGCTGGCCTCCTTCGGACCCGAGGTGACGGTCGACGAGCCCGAGAGCCTGCGCCTCCTCGTACGGCACCGCCTCGCGAACGTCCTCGCCGCCCACACGGACACCGTCGACGGAGGCGTCCGTGGCTGAATCCCGAGGTGCCCTCCACGCCGCCGACAAGCTGGCCTTCCTGCTCTCGCTCGTCCCCTGGCTCATGGACCACGAACGCGTCAGCGTGGCCGAGGCCGCTGCGCACTTCGGCGTGAGCGTGACCGAGATCCGCCGTGCGGTCGAACTGATCGCCGTCTCGGGCATCCCCGGCGAGACCACCCAGTACCAGCACGGCGACCTCTTCGACATCGCCTGGGACGACTTCGAACAGAACGACGTCATCGTGCTGACCAACCTCGTCGCCATCGACGATTCGCCCCGGTTCTCGGCTCGTGAAGCGGCCGCGCTCATCGCGGGGTTGCAGTACCTGTCGTCGTTGCCCGAGAACGCCGATCGCGCGGCCATCGCCACCCTGATGAGCAAGCTCTCCCGAGGGGCGTCCAGCGAACCGAGCCAGGTCGCCGTCGACCAGTCCGAGACAAACGAGGTCCTGGGGCTCGTCGGACGGGCGGTCGAAGCCGGCGTCCAGCTCGAGTTCGACTACCGCGGCACCCGCGGCGTCGCCGAACGCCGCCGGGTCGACCCGCTTCGGGTCGAATCGGTCGACGCCGACTGGTACCTCAGGGCCTGGGACCACCTGCGCGAGGCCCCCCGCACGTTCCGACTCGACCGCATCGCCGCACCGGCGCTCACCTCGACGCCCATCGCTCACCGGGCCGACGACGTCGCCCTCCCCGAGACGCTCTTCGAGGGGTCTCCGGACGACCTCGTCGTGGTGATCGATCTCGACGCGGCCGCGGCACCACTCCTCGCGGACTACGGCCCCGACGAACCCGAGCCCCTCGAGAACGACCGCGTCCGACTCCGACTGCGCGTCAACCGTCTCGGCACGCTCTGCCGTCTCGTGGCGGGGCTGCCGGGTCGCCCCGAGGTCGTCGCGCCCGAGTCGGCGCGCTCGGCCGTGGCGGACTGGGCCCGTCGGGCGATCGAGCGGTACGACGCCGACCCGCCCCGCGCCTCCTAGGCTCTCCGACCCCACCCGCGCTGTGGATCGTCTGCGCCGCGCCCGTCGCGGACGACCCCGCACGATAGACTGATCGTCACCCTGCCCCGCAAGGAGACCCCATCATGTTCGGAAACGCACTCTCAGGCTGGCACCTGATCATCATCCTGGCGATCGTCCTGCTCCTCTTCGGTGCGCCGAAGCTCCCCGCCCTCGCGAAGAGCATCGCGCAGTCGATGCGCATCTTCAAGAACGAGGTCAACAGCGACAAGAAAGAGTCGGCGGTCGACGACGACTTCGACGACCGTCCGGTCCGTCGCTCCGACGACTCGTCCGCCCGGTACACCGACGGGTCGACCGCTCGCCGCTCCGACGACGGCTACCCGTCGCCGAATCGCGACGTCCCGCCGAAGTCCTGACGCGTGGCCACGACGACGACTCGTGGCGACAGCACCCGGGGGAGGGGCACCGGCCGCAGTCGTGGCCGCGACGGCAAGATGTCGCTCGGCCAGCACCTGCTCGAGTTGCGCAAGCGCCTCTTCATCTCCGCCCTGGCCCTCATCCTGGCCGCTGTCGCCGGCTGGTTCCTCGCGCCCTTCGTCCTCGACGCCCTGAGGTCACCGGTCGAGGCCATCGCCGCGGCGCGGACGGGTGAGACCACCCTCAACTACTCGAACATCACCGGCGCGTTCGACCTCAAACTGCAGATCGCGGTCACCGTGGGCGTCGTCATCTCGAGCCCCGTGTGGCTCTACCAGGTCTGGGCCTTCATCGTCCCGGCTCTCGTGCGCAGAGAGAAGCTCTATGCGGTCGGCTTTATCGGCACCGCCATCCCCCTCTTCCTGGGCGGCTGCCTGGCGGGCTGGTACGTCCTTCCCCACATCGTCGAGGTCATGACCGGCTTCGTCGACACCCAGGACGCCACGATCATCGAGTCGAAGGTCTACTACGATTTCGTCCTCAAGCTGGTCCTCGCCGTGGGCATCGCCTTCGTTATGCCGGTGTTCCTCGTGCTGTTGAACTTCGTGGGCGTCGTCTCGGCTGCCGCGATCGTCAAGGGATGGCGCGTGGCCATCCTCGTCATCGTCTTGTTCACCGCCATCGCGACGCCGTCCGCCGACATCTTCTCGATGTTCCTGCTGGCGATCCCGATGATCATCCTGTTCTTCCTCGCAGCCGGAGTGGCCTGGCTGCACGATCGTCGGGCCGCCAAGCGCGCCGCGGACCTCGACGCCGAGTTGGCGGCGGGGTGACCCGATGAGCCCCGACCTCAGCCCGGCGGAGCGCTTCGCCGCGGCGAAGACACGCGTGAAGACCCCCAAGCTCCAGGCCTTCCGGTCCCGCCTGGGCTTCACCCTCGACCCGTTCCAGATCGCCGCCTGCGCCGCCCTCGAAGAAGGCGACAGCGTCCTCGTCGCGGCTCCCACGGGCGCCGGCAAGACGCTGGTGGCCGAGTACGCCATCCACCTCGCCATGCAAGACCCTCGGGCCAAGGTCTTCTACACCGCCCCGATGAAGGCCCTGAGCAACCAGAAGTTCCAAGAGCTGGTGGCCGAGTACGGCGCGTCCGAGGTCGGGCTGCTGACCGGCGACACGAACGTGAATTCGCGGGCTCGCATCGTCGTGATGACGACAGAGGTCCTCCGCAACATGATCTACGCAGGGTCCGAGATGTTGACCGACCTGCGCTACGTCGTCCTCGACGAGGTCCACTTCCTCGCCGACCGGTTCCGGGGCGCGGTGTGGGAAGAGGTCATCATCCACCTGCCCCTCGACGTCCGGCTCATCTCGCTCAGCGCGACGGTGTCCAACGCCGAAGAGTTCGGTGACTGGTTGCAGACGGTCCGCGGCAGCACCGAGGTCATCGTCTCCGAGGACCGCCCCGTGCCCCTGGACCAGCACGTCCTCGTCGGGGGCAAGTTCCTCGACCTGTTCGACTCCTCGGGGCAGGCGGCGACGAACCGGGTGAACCCCGAACTCCTCCGGGCCACCTCGCTCGGGCGGCGTGGTGGTCGCAGCGGCGGACGGCGGGACTCCCGTTCCGCCGGACGGACGGGTCCCCGGGGCCACGTCGTCCCGCCCACGCAGGGTGGCCCCGGACGCCTTGACCGCTGGAAGATCGTCGAGATGCTCGACGACCAGAACCTGCTTCCCGCCATCTTCTTCGTCTTCAGCCGAGTGGGCTGCGACCAGGCCGTGTCCCAGGTGCTGAGGTCGGGCATCCGCCTGACGACCGCCGACCAGCGTCGAGAGATCCGCGAGATCGTCGAGGCCCGCTGCCGCACCCTGCGCGACGAAGACCTCGCGGTGCTCGGCTACTGGCGCTGGCTCGACGGGCTCGAACGGGGCGTGGCCGCCCACCACGCCGGCCTGCTGCCGGCGTTCAAAGAGGTCGTCGAGGAGCTGTTCCAGAAGAAGCTCGTCAAGGTCGTGTTCGCGACCGAGACGCTCGCGCTGGGCATCAACATGCCCGCCCGCACCGTCGTGCTCGAGAAGCTCGAGAAGTTCAACGGAGAGGCCCGGGTGCCCATCACGCCCGGTGAGTACACCCAGCTGACCGGTCGCGCCGGTCGTCGAGGCATCGACGTCGAGGGCCACTCTCTGATCCAGTGGCAGCAGGGCCTCGACCCGCAGGCCGTAGCCTCACTGGCCTCGCGACGCACCTACCCGATGAACAGCAGCTTCCGGCCGACGTACAACATGGCCGTGAACCTCATCGAGCAGTTCGGTCGATCCCGTACCCGCGAGGTGCTCGAGACCTCCTTCGCCCAGTTCCAGGCCGACCGCTCGGTCGTCGACCTGGCACGCAAGGTGCGGTCGCAGCAGCAGTCGCTCGACGGCTACGCCGCGTCGATGGCCTGCCATCTGGGCGACTTCGGTGAGTACACGATGCTGCGTCGAGAGGTGGGCGACCTCGAGAAGCAAGGGGCGGCTCGTGCCGACTCGCAGTCGCGGGCCGAACGCGACAAACGTCAACGACGCATCGTCGAACTCCGACGGCAGGTCCGGCAGCATCCGTGCCACGCCTGCCCCGATCGCGAGCAGCACGCCCGCTGGTCGGAGCGCTGGTTCAAGCTCAAGAAGCAGACCGACCAGCTGTCGGCGCAGATCCGCAGCCGGACCGGCGCCGTGGCCAAGGTCTTCGACCGCGTCACCGACGTGCTGCTCGACCGCGGCTACCTCCTCCCGACGGGCACGAACGCCGGAGGCGCGGGTCGCGTTCCCCGGGACGCCGAGGTCACCGTCGCCCCGACCGGCCGCACGTTGCGCCGCATCTACGGCGATCGCGACCTGCTCGCGGCCGGGCGCCTCCGCCTCGGCCTGTGGAACATGCTCGACGTGCCGTCGATGGCCGCCATGGCCGCCACGCTCGTGTACGAGCCCCGGCGGGACGAGGGCCAGCTCTCCGAGCGGTTCCTGCCCCGGGGCGAGTTCCGTGCCGCCCTCGACGCCACCCAGCTGCTCTGGGCCGAGCTCGACGACCTCGAGCACGAACACCGCCTGCCCGGCAGCCAGCCCCCGGCACCGGGTCTCGCCCTGGCGATGCACCGTTGGGCCCGAGGTGCCGCCCTCGACTCGGTGCTCGACGACGCCGACCTCGCAGCGGGCGACTTCGTGCGCTGGACGAAACAGACGATCGACCTGCTCGACCAGCTGTCGGTCGTGGGGGACCTGCCGGTCGGCCCGACGGCACGGCAGGCGCTCGACGCCGTCCGTCGCGGCATCGTGGCCTACACCGCGGTCGGCCCCTGAGCCCTCGGCCCGCCGGGGCCGGGCAGTGGCCGACGACGACCGGCCTCCCAGACGCCGCCACCTAGAATCGCGAGGTGTCTTCCCGAGCGACCGACGTCCGACTGCCCCTCTGGCTGGCCCTGATCGTCGCGCTCGGCGCCGGCGCCGTCCTCGACGGTGGCTTCCCTGACGGTGACGTCTGGCCGTTGACGTTCGTCGGCATCGGATTCGTGCTATTGGCCCTCCGAGGCCGGTCGCTCGGTGGCTCCTTCCTGGTCGGCCTCGTGGCGGGCCCGTCCTTCTACCTGATCCACATCTCGTGGGCGACGCTCTTCCTCGGCGTCGTGCCCTGGGCCGCCCTGTCGACGCTCGAGGCGCTCTTCTTCGCCGCGGGGGCGATGCTCATCACCCTCGCGTACCGCTGGGTCCCGCGCATCTGGCCCGGCACCCTGGGCCGAACGGTCCTCCTGCCCGTCGTCGTAGGGGGGCTCTGGACGCTCCGAGAGTTCGTCGCCGGCACCTGGCCCTACGGCGGGTTCGCCTGGGGTCGCGTGGCGCTCAGCCAATCCGAGAGCCCGTTCGCCAGCCTCGTCGCCTGGCTGGGCATCTCGGGGCTGTCGTTCCTCATGGTGGCGATCGTCGCCGCTTTGATCCAGCTCGCCCTCCAGACGACCGTCCGGGGTTCGACCCGTGTGCTCGCGGGTGCCACGGTCGTGGTCGCCGCCCTCGCGGTGCCCGCGTGGCCGACCCACTCCTCCGGCACGGCCACCATCGCCGCGGTCCAAGGTGACGGCGACGCCGGCTACTTCGCCGACCGGCAGTACGGCGACCTGACCAACGCCCAGGTGCTCGCGATGAGCGACCTCCAGGCCCAGCTCGCGCAGTTGCCGGAAGACCAGCGCTCCCTCGACATGATCGTCTGGCCCGAGGGCGGCAGCGACCGCGATCCCACTCGTGACGCCACCGGCCAGTACGTCTTCGACGCGATCTCCCGAGGCTACGACGCACCCCTCGTGTCGGGAGTCATCACCGAGAGCGACGACGGCGAGACCGTCTACAACTCGTCCTTGCTCTGGTCCGACGGAGGCGTGAGGGACCAGTACGACAAGAAGCACCCGGTCCCGTTCGGCGAGTACGTCCCCGACCGTGATTTCTGGCGGCCTTTCGCCCCCGATCTCATCGACCTGATCGGCCGGGACTACACCCCGGGCACGCGTGACGAGGTCTTCGACCTGGGTGACTTCCGGGCGGGCATCTCGATCTGCTTCGACATCGTCGACGACCAGCTCATCACGAACATGATGGACGAGGGTGCCCAGGTCATCATCGGCCAGACGAACAACGCCGACTTCGGCACCCGTCCCGGCCAGACGGACGAGAACGAACAGCAGCTCGCGATCGCCCGACTGCGCGCCATCGAGACGGCCCGGCCCCTGGTCAACGTCTCGACCGTCGCCTCGACGCGAGCCATCGACGCCTCGGGCACGACGACCGCGAGCATCCCCGACTACGAGCCCGGCACCATGGTGGCGGTGGTCGATCTCGGCACCGGGACGACACCTGCCGTCGCGGCGAGTCGTGCGATCGAGCTGCTCGTGTCGTTCTTCGGTCTCGCGATGCTGCTGCTGTCCCGTCTGTTCATCGGTACACGCCGGTCGGCTCGTCGACGCATGCTCGACGAGGCACCCGATCCGATCCTGCCGCGGTGGCGCGTCGTCGACTGACGTCTCGCGACGCCCGGATCGAAAGAAGGCCCGACCACCGTGAGGTGGTCGGGCCTTCTCGTCTTCGTGATGCCGAACGGGCCGTCAGGCGCCGATCTTGTGCTGACCCTTGCGGGCCCTCAAGAAGTCGAGTCGTTCTTGGAGGAGCTCCTCGAGTTCGTCACGGCTGCGACGCTCGAGCAACATGTCCCAGTGGCTGCGGGGGACCTTCACGTCAGCGGCGTCGATCTCGACCGGCTTGCCGTCGGCCGACAACAGACGACCCTCTTGGCCACTCCTGGGGGACTGCCAGATGTCCGGGATCTCGGCATCCGCAGCGAACACCATGTCGAACGTCTGACCGTCGGTCGTCTGGTAGACGGCCTTCTTGCGGGGCGAGAACTCCACGCCCTCTTCGCTCTGCAGGCTCTGGCTGCCGAGCCTCATTCCGCGCAAACTGCGATCTGCCATTGTGTGGTCTCCTCTCGCGTTGCAATCACCTGTTGTAACCCGTTCTGGACCTCCGCCGTTCCGAGCCGTGCGATTTCACAGTCCCTTCACAGTGCCCAGGCAGACGGGGACGTCGGTCACGCAGCGCGTCGACGCACCTCGTCGAGGGCCAGGTCGGCGCGGTCGGTGACGATGCCGTGGACGCCCAAGGTGAGCAGCCGGACCATGTCCACGGGCTCGTTGACGGTCCAGACGTGCGTCTCGACACCCAGATCGGCCCACTCGGCGACGCGAGCAGCCGTGACGATGCGGATCGGCCCCTTGCGCTCGGGGACCTGAACCGCCCGGCACCCGACGAGGGCGCGCCGCATCAGCGTCCGCCTGAGCCCGGGGAGGGGCACGAGGCCTGCCGCCATCGCTGTGACGATGCCCCGGGTCGAGGCCGACGTCGCGACTCCCGGCAGGGCCCGGACCGCCCGCAGACGCCTGCGGTGGTCGAACGAGGTCACGAGGACGCGGTCCGTCGCCCGGACCCGGGCGATCGCTCGGACGGCCGGCGCCACGGCCTCGTCGGACTTGAGGTCGATGTTGAACCGGGTCTCGGGGAAAGCGTCGAGCGCCTCGTCGAGGGTCGGGATCTCGTGTTCACCGTCGAGCCGGATCGCCTTGACGTCCGCGAGGTCGAGGTCGAGGAGGCGCTGCTCGCGTCCCGCGACCCGCCTCAGGTCGGGATCGTGGCTGATGACCGCGATGCCGTCGCGCGTGGCGTGCACGTCGGTCTCGACGTACCTGGCGCCCGCGGACACGGCCAGGGCGAACGCCAGCATGGTGTTCTCGGGAGCATCGACGGCGAGGCCCCGGTGTGCCAGCACCCGGGGGCCGGCCGGCGCGAACCAGCCGGCCGAGACCGGGGGAGCGGACGGCACTACGAGGTCGCCGGGGGAGCGGTCGGGCCGGTGCCCGGGGCACCCGTCTCGGGAGCCGGGCCGGCGGGGCCCGCGGCCCCCGCGCCTCCGGCCCCCGTGGCGGTGCCCGTCCCGCCGGGCGTCGTCACCGTCGGGAAGCCGAGGTCGGGGTCGGCCTCGAGATCGACGGTCGAGGCCAGGTCGGGCGTGACGTCCATCTCGGAGACCTTGGGAGCCTCGGTCGGGGTCCACCCGGGTGCGTTCGGGTCGCGAGGCGCGAAGAAGCCCTGCCCGATGCCCTTGAGCGCCTCGGTCAGCTCACTGGGGATGATCCACATGGTGTTGGCCGACCCGTCCGCGATCTTCGGCAGGGTCTGGAGGTACTGGTACGCGAGCAGCTTCGGGTCGGGGTCGCCGGCGTGGATGGCGTTGAAGACGGTGGCGATGGCCTCGGCCTCACCCTGGGCCCTCAGCACCTGGGCCTTCGCATCACCTTCGGCCTTGAGGATCGACGACTGTCGTGACCCCTCGGCCTCGAGGATCTGCGACTGCTTCGTGCCTTCGGCGGTGAGGATGGCGGCGCGGCGGCTGCGCTCGGCACGCATCTGCTGTTCCATGGAGTCCTGGATCGACAGGGGCGGGTCGATGGCCTTCAGTTCGACGCGTCCGACCCGGATGCCCCACTTGCCGGTCGCCTCGTCGAGCACGATGCGCAGTTGACCGTTGATGTTGTCCCGGCTGGTGAGGGCCTGCTCGAGGTTGAGCCCACCCACCACGTTGCGCAGCGTGGTGGTCGTGAGTTGTTCGACGGCCCCGAGGTAGTTGGCGATCTCGTAGGTGGCCGCGCGCGCGTCCGTCACCTGGAAGTACACGACCGTGTCGATCGAGACGACCAGGTTGTCCTCGGTGATGACGGGCTGCGGGGGGAACGAGACGACCTGTTCACGCATGTCGATGAGGGGCCGCACCCGGTCGATGAACGGCACGAGCAGGTTGAGGCCGGGGGAGAGGGTCTTGTGGTAACGCCCCAGTCGTTCGACCACGCCGGCACTCGCCTGCGGGATGATGCGGACCGAGCGGAACAGGATGACGAGGACGAGCACGACGACGATCGCGACGACCACGATGGTGACGACGGTGCCGGCACTGATGGTGTCCATGGCTTCAGGACCTCTCTGCGGGAGCGACGAAGGCCGTCGACCCCTCGATGGCGGTCACGACGACCGGGGACCCGGTGTCGAGTGCGAGGTCGGCGCCGGCCGACGTCGCGGGGGAGGACAGCACCCGTGCCGTCCAGGTCTCGCCGTTCGACAGCTTCACCTGGCCCGGGTCGGAGCCGATGGGCACGACGACCGTGCCGCGCAGCCCGAGCAGGGCCTCCACGTTGCTGGGGGTCGGGTCGCCCCCGCGGCGGAGCGCCCGCAGCAGCGGCGGCCGCACGGTGAACAGCAGCAGGACGGCGAGCACGCCCGCGATGATCGCCTGCAGCCACCACGGGGCGCCGAAGAGTCCGGCGAGCAGACCGCCGACGCTGCCGATGGCCAGCATGAGGAAGGTGAACTCGAGGGTCGTCACCTCGACGATGACGAACACCAGGATGAGCGCGATCCACGCGACCCATGCGTAATCGTTCAGGACGTCCATGTCGACCTTCTCTCGTTCCCCTGTTATGGAAACTACCACCCACCACCGACGGTGACGAGGGGGATTGGTAGGGTCGAGTCCGGCCCACGGGCCGATCGATCCCCGCACAGTCTGGAGCACGCCTTGTCCAACCCCCTCGCCGCAGAGTCCCTCGCCGGAGCCCGAGTCCTGGTCACCGGGTCGTCCCGGGGGATCGGCGCCGACACCGTGCGGTACTTCGCCGAGGCCGGCGCCAAGGTCGTCGTGAACTACCGCAACAAGGAGAAGCGCGCCCTGCAGCTCGTCGCGAAGATCGAAGAGGCCGGTGGCGAGGCGATCGCCATCGGGGCCGACCTGACCGACGAGGCCAGCCTGGCGACGATGTTCGACACCGTGCGCGACGCCTGGGGCGGCCTCGACGTCCTCGTCATGAACGCCTCGGGCGGCATGGAGACCGGCATGGCCGAGGACTACGCACTCAAGCTCAACCGCGATGCCCAGGTGGCACTGCTGACGGCGGCCCTGCCGTTGCTCGCCCCGGGCTCGCGCGTCGTCTTCGTCACGAGCCACCAGGCGCACTTCATCCGCACGACCGAGACCATGCCCGAGTACCTTCCCGTCGCCCTCAGCAAGCGCGCCGGCGAGGACGCCCTGCGCGAGATGCTGCCGCAGCTCGAGACCGCGGGCGTCGAGTTCGTCGTGGTCTCGGGCGACATGATCGAGGGCACCATCACGGCGACCCTGCTCGAGCGGTCGAACCCCGGCGCCATCTCGTCGCGGAAAGAGAGCGCGGGCAAGTTGTACAACGTCGCCGAGTTCGCCGCCGAGGTCGCGTCGGCCGCCGTCGAGCCCGTCCCGGCAGACCACACCCGGCTGGTGGGCGACACCAGCGACTTCGCGCCGATCGTCTGAGACGGAGGCCCTCGTGACCGAGCGCATCGTGCGGGCGACCTCGCGCCTCCTCGTCCTCGACGAGGACGACCGTCTGTTGTTGATGAAGACGGTGGCGCCCGACACGAGTCGGTCGGCGCGATGGATCACCCCGGGTGGCGGTGTCGACCCGGGCGAGACCCATGTCGAGGCAGCCGTCCGCGAGCTGCACGAAGAGACCGGCCAGGTGGTCACCGAGGTCGGCGACGTCGTGCGCGTGGACGACTTCGAGGTGACCTGGGACGACGCCGACCACACGCACGGTCACGCCGAGTTCTTCGTCGTCCGCCTGCCGCACTTCGAGGTCGTCGACGACGACTGGACCGACGACGAGCGGACCGACATCCTCGAGTCGCGCTGGTTCGACCTCGACGAGCTGACGACCATCGACGAGCCGGTCGAGCCCGGCGACCTGGCCGACCTGCTGCGCGATGTGCTGGACGGATCATCCGGCGCCTGAGGGTCAGCGGACGCCTGGGCCCCCTTCCGGCCGCTGCGGTTGATGACTGATAATGCACATTATGTCAAGTAACGTGGGATCGGGCGTCGGAAGCACTCCCCGCTGACGCACGCCGCGCCTCCTCGGAGTTGCCTGGTCGCATGACGACCGATGCGACCCACACACCGCCCGACGACGCGCACCGCCGACCCGACGGACTCGACGACGACACCGTCGCGGCGCTCGGCGAACTCTCGGCCGCGCTCGAGATCGTCGAGCAGGCCCGGGGATTCCTCTACGGTTTCCACCGACTGACCGGCAAGGCCGACCTGGCACTCGGTGACGCCGTCGAGTCGCTCCGTCGAGCCGGCCACGTCGAGGTCGCGGACCTGCTCGATCGGGACCTCGTCGGTCGCAACGTCGTCGAGGGCCGCTGGACCTACCAGATCATCGAGGACTACGACGACGGGTACTACGCCGCGTTCCGCGACCATGAGCAGAACATACGTGATTCTCTCGCGGGCGGCAAGAGGCATCTCTTCGAGGCCGAGATGAAGGAGGCGCGGCGCAGCCACGGACGGCGGCACCACGAGGCGCTCCCCCGCGAATCGACGACACCAGGCGCGGACGAGAACGACCCCGCGGTCGATCCCGTCGCCTGAGAAGATGGTCCGATGACTCCCCCGCCCGTCGACCGGCCCCGCATCGAGGCCGCCGTGCTCGAACTGCTCGCAGCGATCGGTGAGGACGTCGACCGTCCGGGGCTCGAGTCCACCCCTCGACGCGTGGCCGACGCCTACGCCGAGTTCTTCTCCGGACTGTCCGTCGACGCGGCCGATCTCGTCCGCCAGGCCACCGTCCCGGCCGAGGCCCATCAGCTCGGCGAGGTCGTGATCGTGCGGGGCATCTCGTTCCGGTCGGTGTGCGAGCACCACCTGCTGCCCTTCGTCGGTGTCGCGCACGTGGCCTACGTGCCCGGCGAGACGATCGTCGGGTTGGGCGCGCTCCCCCGGGTGGTCGACGCCGTGGCCTCGCGCCCCCAGCTCCAGGAGCGCCTCGGCGAGGAGATCGCCGAGGCCGTGCAGGCGGGGGCCCGCCCGGCCGGCGTCCTCGTGGTGCTCGACGCCTCGCACGGGTGCATCACGACCCGGGGCCCCCGCCAGACCGGCAGCACGACGGTGACGCTCGCGAGCCGGGGCGTCCTGTCCGAGGCGTCGGCGCGGGCCGAGGCGGTCGCCCTGATCGGCGCGCCTCGTGCGTGAGGCCACGGCGCAGCCCCACGAGGCCGACTCCCCCGGCCTCGCCCTGCCCCCTCTGCTCGTCCCCCGACGGCGCATCGGGTCGCGGACCTTCGACTTCTACCGCCAGGTCGCGGTGATGGGGATCGTGAACCGCACGCCCGACTCGCTCTTCGACCGAGGAGCGCCCTTCGCCCTCGACCGCGCCGTGCAGGCCGCCGTGGACGCGGCCGCGGCGGGCGCCGACTGGGTCGACATCGGGGGCGTCCCCTTCGCGCCCGGGCCCGAGCTGTCCGCCTCCGACGAACTCGACCGGGTCCTGCCCGTGGTGGAGGCGCTCGCCAGTCGCTCGGACGTCGTGATCTCGGTCGACACCTTCCGCCCCGAGGTCGCCGAACGCGTCATAGCCGCCGGGGCCCACGTCGTCAACGACACCACGGGGCTCCACGACCCGCGGTTGGCCGACGTGGTCGCCGACAGCGGCGCCACTCTGGTCGTCACCCACAGCCTGGCCGCACCCCGACGCCCGCATCCCCGGCCGCACTACGACGACGTCGTCACCGAGGTCGTCGAGTTCCTCGCGCGGCGGGTCGACGTGGCCCGCGCCCACGGGGTGCCCGACGACCGACTCGTCGTCGATCCGGGGCACGACCTGAACAAGACGACCCGGCATTCGCTCGAGCTGACCCGGCGCCTGTCCGAGGTGGCCGCCCTGGGCCACCCGACGCTCGCCGCGGTGTCCAACAAGGACTTCGTCGGCGAATCCCTCGGTCGCGACAAACCCGACCGCCTGGCCGGCTCGCTCGCAGCGGCCACGATGAGCGTGCTGCAGGGCGCGCGCATCGTCCGGATGCACGACGTCCGGGCCAGTGTCGACGCCGTCCGCATGGTCGAGGCGATCCTGGGCTGGCGCGACCCCGTCGTCGAGCGCCACAACGTCGCCGAGGACGTCTCGTGACCGCGGCCGCCATCTCGCAGTTGCATCCCGCTCCCCCGGTGGGCGGTGGCACGTTGACCATGGACGATCTCGTCGATCTCCACCGGCCCCACGACCGGACGACGCCTCGCGTGCGGGCGAACGTCGTCGCGAGCGTCGACGGCTCGGCGACGGCCGCCGGGCGGACCCGCGACCTGGGCGGCCCCGCCGACCTGCTCGTCTTCGACCTGTTGCGTCAGCTCTCCGACGTCGTCGTGGTCGGTGCGGGCACGGTCCGCGACGAGGGCTACGGCCCGATGCGGCTCGGCGGGGAGGCCGTCGCCTGGCGGCGCGAGGCCGGCCTGCCAGATCATCCCGTCGTCGCCGTCGTCTCCGGACGGCTCGAGCTCGACCCGACGAGCGACGTCTTCGCCGACGCGCCCGTCCGGCCTCTGGTGCTCACCCACGACGAGGCACCTCACGCGGCTCGGTCCCGCCTCGACGAGGTCGCCGACGTCGTGTCGTGCGGTCGCGACCGGGTCGACCCGCGCCTCCTGGTCCAGGCACTGGTCGAGCGGGGGCTGTCGCAGATCCACACCGAGGGCGGACCGGCGTTGCTCGGCGACCTGGTCGCCGCCGACGTCGTCGACGAACTGTGCCTCACCGTCTCGCCGAACCTCGAGGGCGGAGCCGGGCCGCGCATCGTCGCGGCCCGTGAGGCCATGGCGCTGCGCGGGCTCGCCCTCGACCACGTCCTGCTGTCGGGCGACATGCTCCTCACCAAGTGGTCGCGACGGCGCTGACCTCGGGACCTGCCGCCCCGGAGGTCAGGAGGCGCGGTGCAGGCGGGTGATCAGCTCGCCTTCTCGCCGAAGC
Organism: Frigoribacterium sp. RIT-PI-h; assembly: GCF_001297205.1. Classification (NCBI taxonomy): domain Bacteria; kingdom Bacillati; phylum Actinomycetota; class Actinomycetes; order Micrococcales; family Microbacteriaceae; genus Frigoribacterium; species Frigoribacterium sp. RIT-PI-h. The sequence continues at coordinate 239,660 of NZ_LHOZ01000065.1, forward strand.
CGCCTTCGATCAACGTGATGAGGTCGTCCACGGCGGCCGTGGCGTCCGGGCCGGTCGCCATCACGGCCACCGTCGAACCGACGCCCACGTTCAACCCCATGATGCGCAACAAGCTCTTGGCGTCGACACCGTTCACCGTGACGTCCGCCTGGAACCGCGACGCGTGCGTGACGAGGTCGGCGGCCGGGCGGGCGTGCAGCCCCGACGCGTTGACGAGCACGGCCGATCGCTCGACCGCGTCGCCACCTCGGAGGTCGCGCTCGTCGGCATGTGCGTCGGCGACGCCGGTGGCCGTCCGGGCCGCCGCCGCGACGGCCTCGAGGTCCCCCCCGGGCTCGGCGGGGACGGCCGCGGCGACCGTGCCCTCGCCCAGAGGGGCGGCGGCGATGACCGCGCGCTGCTTGTCGGCGTCGTCGAGGAAGTCGACGGCCGTCTCGCTCGTGAGGATGGCGGAGCCGAGATCGCAGAGCACCACGGCTCCGCCACCTCGCGAGGCCTCGGCGAGGGCGGCGGAGATCTTGTCGAAGCTGGTCCCGATGGACCCGTCGTCGGTCCCTCCGGCAGCCACGAGGGTGGTCGTCGGGGCCATCTGGCGGGCCAGGTCGACCACCCCCTCGGCGATCTTGGCACTGTGCGAGACGACGACGATTCCGATGGTGGGCATGCTCAGGACTCCTTGCTCGAGCCGTCGGCGGCGTCGGCCGCCGCGGCGATGATGAGGGACGACGACTGCGCGCCGGGGTCACGGTGGCCCACGGCACGCTCGCCGAGGTAGCTGGCTCGACCCTTGCGGGCGACGAGGGGTTCGGTCGACGCGGCACCGGCCGCTGCGGCGTCGGCTGCTGCGCGGAGGACGGCCGCGGGCGACGCTCCGTCCGCGGCGGCCGCGGTCGCCGCGTCGACGGCCGGGGTCCACGCGTCGATCATGGTCTTGTCGCCGACCTCCGCCTTGCCTCTCAGCACGACACCGTCGCGGGCCGCCGTGAGGAAGGCGACCAGCGCCTCCGCGTCCAGCTCGGTGGCGTCGCCCAGAGCCGCCGACCCCTTGAGGTACGCCGTGCCGAGCAGAGGGCCCGAGGCGCCGCCCACCGTCGAGATGAGGGTCGTGGCGACGAGCTTGAGGGCGGCCCCGGGCGTCGCGTCGGCGGGGAGGTCGGCGAGCTTGGCCCGGACGGCGGCGAAGCCCCGCGACAGGTTCTCACCGTGGTCGCCGTCGCCGATCTGCCGGTCGAGCTCGCTGAGTGCCGTGTGCTCGGCGGCGACGACGTCGGCCGTCCTGTCGATCCAGGCCCGGGTCCAGGTGGCGTCGAGTGTCATGCGGTGGTCGTTCCTCTCGTGGTGCGGTGATGCGGTGCTGCGTGCCCGCCGTCGGGACGGCGTGGTCCGCGGGCGGGACGGACGTCTATCGGCCTCGGCGCAAGGCCGCGGTCTCGACCGGGGCGTCCCAGAGCTCGGTCAGCTCGTCGTCCAGACGGGTCAGCGTGATGGACATGCCCTGCATCTCGAGCGACGTGACGTACGAGCCGACCAGGCTGCGGTACACCTCGACGCCTCGCGCCTCGAGAGCCTCGGCCGCCCGGCGGTAGGCGATGTACAGCTCGACGAGCGGCGTGCCGCCCATCCCGTTCACGAAGAGCAGCACCCGCTCGCCGGATGCGAGTTCGAGGTCGCCGGTCACGGCGGCCAGCAGGCGGTCGACGATGGCATCGACCGGCTCGAGCGGGATGCGCTCACGGCCGGGTTCACCGTGGATGCCGATGCCGATCTCGACCTCGTCGTCGGCCAGCGTGAAGCTCGGCTCGCCGGCGTGCGGGACCGTGCCCGCCGAGAGCGCGACGCCCATCGACCGGGTCTCCGCGTTCGTGCGTCGGGCCACCTCGGCGACCGCGTCGAGCGAGTCGCCCCGCTCGGCGGCGGCCCCTGCGGTCTTCTCGACCACGACCGTTCCGGCGACGCCTCGGCGTCCGGCGGTGTACAGCGAGTCCTTGACCGCCACGTCGTCGTCCACGAGCACCGTCCGGACCGTGATGCCCTCGGCCTCGGCGAGGTCGGCCGCCGTCTCGAAGTTGAGCACGTCTCCCGTGTAGTTCTTGACGATGTACAGGACGCCTGCGCCGGCGTCCGCGGCCTGCGTCGCGGCGACGATCGGATCGGGCGTGGGCGACGTGAAGACGGGGCCCGGCCCCGCGGCAGACAACATGCCGAAGCCGACGAACCCCGCGTGCAAGGGCTCGTGACCGCTGCCGCCGCCGCTGACGAGTGCGACCTTCCCCGGCACGGGAGCCGCCGAACGGCGGACGAACGTCGGATCGTGTGAGACGACCACGAGGTCGGCGTGCGCCGCGCCGAAGCCGGCGACGGCCTCGTCGACGACGTCGGACGGATCGTTGATGAGCTTCTTCATCGAAGTCCCTTTCTCGGCGCGAGAGGCAGTGCTCGGGTGCACCAGGCTGCCGCTCAACCTACTCCCAGGACCCCCTGATGCACATATGTGCAAACACCTGATCTTCCCTTCTCGTCGCATGTGATCACAGCACTAAGGTGTTGACACACGCTCCCCGCGGGTGCACTGTCGCCCCGCCGTACGACAAGGAAGGTCGACGTGAACCTGGGATTGATTTTTCTTTCAGAAACGGTGGGCACCGCATTGCTGCTCACCCTCGGTGGCGGAGTCGTCGCCAACGTCGCCCTGACGAAGACGAAGGGCTTTAACGGCGGCACGCTCATGGTCAACTTCGGCTGGGGCCTCGCGGTCTTCGTCGGAATCCTGGCCTCGTACTCGTCCGGGGCGCACCTGAACCCGGCCGTCAGCATCGCGCAGCTGATCCTCGGCAACATCACGTTCGCCGCCTTCCTGGTCTACGTCGCGGCGCAGATGGTCGGTGCCATCATCGGTGCGGTCGTCGTCTGGCTGGCCTACAAGCAGCACTTCGACGACGAGCCCGACCCGGCCACGAAGCTGGGCGTGTTCTCGACCGGCCCCGCCATCCGCAACTACGGCTGGAACCTCGTGACCGAGATCATCGGCACCTTCGTGCTGGTCTTCACGATCATCGCCATCACCAACGGCGCCTCCCCGAACGCCGCCAACCTCGGCCCGCTCGGCGGCCTCGCCGTCGCGCTGCTCGTTGTCGGCATCGGCGCTTCGCTCGGTGGCCCCACCGGCTACGCCATCAACCCCGCCCGTGACCTCGGACCCCGCATCGCCCACGCGTTCCTGCCCATCAAGGGCAAGGGCGGCAGCGACTGGTCCTACGCCTGGGTGCCGGTCGTCGGCCCCCTCGTCGGTGGCGCCCTGGCGGCGCTGCTGTCCTTCCCGCTCCTCCCCCTCGCCGCCTGACCCGGCGACCCACTGATCGGTCGAGGCCGGCTCCCCCGGGCCGCCCGACGCCGATCGATCCACCCGCTCCCAGCAGAGGCTCGGGCCCGTCCGCTCGAATGGACCGACCCGGGCCTCCGTGCGAGCCGCATCCATCAACGACGAAGGAGTTCCACCCGTGAGCGACACCGACTACGTCCTGGCCATCGACCAGGGAACCACCAGCACCCGAGCCATCATCTTCGACCACTCGGGCTCGATCGTGGCCACCGGCCAGAAAGAGCACGAGCAGATCTTCCCCCGCGCCGGCTGGGTCGAGCACGACCCCGCCGAGATCTGGGAGAACACCCGCGAGGTCATCGGCCAGGCCCTCTCCCGTGCCGACATCACGCGCCACAACATCAAGGCCGTCGGCATCACGAACCAGCGCGAGACCGCCGTGGTCTGGGACAAGACCACCGGCAAGGCCGTGTACAACGCCATCGTCTGGCAGGACACCCGCACGCAGCCCATCGTCGACCGCCTGGCCGCCGACGGAGGCGTCGAGCGCTTCAAGCCCATCGTCGGCCTGCCGCTCGCGACCTACTTCTCGGGCACGAAGGTCGTCTGGATCCTCGAGAACGTCGAGGGCGCCCGCGAGAAGGCCGAGGCCGGCGACCTGCTGTTCGGCACGACCGACACCTGGGTCCTCTGGAACCTCACCGGTGGCACCGACGGAGGCGTCCACGTCACCGACGTCACGAACGCCTCGCGCACCCTCTTCATGGACCTCGAGACGCTCGAGTGGCGCGACGACATCCTCGAGGCGTTCGACGTGCCGAGGTCGATGCTCCCCGAGATCAAGAGCTCGTCCGAGGTCTACGGCACGGTCGAGGCCTCGAGCCTGCTGCGCGAGGTGCCCATCGCCGGCATCCTCGGCGACCAGCAGGCCGCCACGTTCGGTCAGGCCGCCTTCGACCAGGGCGAGTCGAAGAACACGTACGGCACCGGCAACTTCCTGATCTTCAACACGGGCGAAGAGATCGTCCACTCGAAGAACGGGCTGCTCACGACGCTCGGCTACAAGCTCGGCGACGCCGCACCCCACTACGCGCTCGAGGGGTCCATCGCCGTCACGGGCTCGCTGATCCAGTGGCTGCGCGACAACCTGGGCATGATCGGCTCGGCCCCCGAGGTCGAAGAGCTGGCCAAGACCGTCGAGGACAACGGCGGGGTCTACTTCGTGCCCGCGTTCTCGGGTCTGTTCGCGCCCTACTGGCGTTCGGACGCGCGAGGTGCCCTCGTGGGCCTCACCCGCTACGTCAACAAGGGCCACATCGCCCGTGCCGCCCTCGAGGCGACCGCGTTCCAGACCCGTGAGGTGCTCGACGCGGTCAACGCAGACTCGGGCGTCGACCTGACCGAGCTCAAGGTCGACGGCGGCATGACCGCCAACGACGCGCTCATGCAGTTCCAAGCCGACATCCTCGACGTCCCGGTCGTCCGCCCGGTGGTCGCCGAGACCACCGCCCTCGGCGCGGCCTACGCAGCCGGTCTCGCGGTCGGCTTCTGGGAGACCCTCGACGACCTCCGTGCCAACTGGCAGGAGGACAAGCGCTGGACCCCGAACATCGACGCCGACGAGCGTGACCGCACGCTGCGTCTCTGGAAGAAGGCCGTCACGAAGACCTTCGACTGGGTCGACGACGACGTGAACTGATCCCCTGCGCGAAGGGCCCGTCCGACCGGACGGGCCCTTCGTCGTCCGCCCCCTCAGGACGAGGAGGCGCGGTGCACCTCAGGAGGCTCGGGTCGCCGCCACCCACTGGTCCAGTTTCGCGATCGCCGCGCCCGAGTCGACGGCCCGGGCCGCGACGTCCAACTGCTCCCGGAAACGAGCGAGGAGAGGCCGTTCGCGCTGGCTCGGATCCGCCGCCAGCCCGTAGGACACCAGCCCGGCCGCGGCGTTGAGCAACACGATGTCGCGGACCGGACCGCGCTCCCCCGCGAGGACCTCACGGGCGATGCCCGCGTTGTGCACCGCGTCCCCCCCGACGAGGTCGGAGATGCGCGCGCGGGGGATGCCCAACTCGAGGGGATCGAGGTCGTGCTCGGTCACCGAGCCCCCGGTGACCTCCCAGATGTGGCTGTGACCCGTCGTGGTCAGTTCGTCGAGGCCGTCGTCGCCGCGGAACACGAGGGCGGTCGCGCCGCGCGTCTGGAACACGCCCACGATCAGCGGGACCTTGTCGAGCGACGCGACGCCGACCGCGCTCGCCTCGGGTCGTGCCGGGTTCACCAGGGGACCCAGGAAATTGAAGACCGTCGGGACGCCGATCTCGCGACGCACGGCGGCGGCGTTGCCGAAACCCGGGTGGAATGCAGCGGCGAAGGCGAAGGTCAACCCTGCTTCCTTCAGGACCTCAGCCACACGGTCGGCCCCGATGGTCAGGTCGATGCCGAGGGCCGACAGGACGTCCGAGGAGCCCGACGACGAACTCGCCGCCCGGTTGCCGTGCTTGATGACCGGCACACCGGTCGCCGCCACGACGACCGAGGCCATGGTCGAGACGTTCACCGTCCCGAAGCGGTCACCACCCGTCCCGACGATGTCGACCGCCATGCTGTCGACCGGAAGGGGCACGGCGTGGGCGAGGACGGCGTCGCGGAAGCCGACGATCTCGTCCACCGTCTCGCCCTTGGCGCGGAGGGCGACCAGGAAGGCTCCGAGCTGGGCAGGGGTGACGTCGCCCGTCATGACCTGCTCCATGGACCACGTGGCCTCGCTGATCGAGAGGTCGCGCCCGGCGAGGAGGGCGTCGATGATGGAGGGCCAGGTGAGCTCGGAGGTCATGGCCCCAGGCTACCGGCGGAGCATAAGGCACTCCGATGTCTCGGCGTCAAGGGAAATTCCCGACCCGGGGTTTCGAGCGCAAACCCAAGGCGACTTACCAGGCATAATGGACCTCGTGACAAGTACCTCTCTCTCGAGACCTTCTGGCGGCCCTGTCGTCAACCGACCCAGCACGGTTGCCGTGGGCACCATCGTGTGGCTCGGCAGCGAGGTCATGTTCTTCGCCGGCCTCTTCGCGATCTATTTCACGCTCCGCTCGACGTCTCCCGGCCTGTGGGCCGACCAGACGGCGCTGCACAACGTGCCGTTCGCGCTGACCAACACGATCACCCTGGTGCTCTCGTCGGTCGCCTGCCAGTTCGGCGTGTTCGCCGCCGAGCGCATGCAGCCGCACCGCACGGGCCGCCTGTTCCAGGTCAGCCGCTGGGGCATGGTCGAGTGGTTCTTCCTCACCTACGCCATGGGCGCGGTCTTCGTCTGCGGTCAGGTCTTCGAGTACGCGACCCTCATCTCCGAGCACGTCACCCTCAGCTCGAGCGCCTACGGCTCGGCCTTCTACATGACGACCGGCTTCCACGGTGCACACGTCATCGGTGGTCTGATCGCCTTCCTGCTCACCATCGGTCGCGCGTACGCGGTCAAGAACTTCGGGCACAAAGAGGCGACCACGGCCATCGTGGTGTCGTACTACTGGCACTTCGTCGACGTGGTCTGGATCGGCCTCTTCATCGTCATCTACCTCCTCAAATAGGCATTGGATCGTCTGCACAGCATGTTCACGAGAACCTCGTCCTCCCGACGCACCAAGAAGGCCGGCCGTCGCGGCCCCGTCGCCACCGCCTCCCTGTTGCTGGTCGGTCTGCTCACCACGGGCGGTGCCTACGCGCTCTTCTCCTCGACCGCCTCGGCGGACGAGAGCAGCGCGACCGCGACCTCGCAGCAGAGCATCGACGAGGGCCAGAAGCTCTTTGCCTCGAACTGCGCGACCTGCCACGGCCTGAGCGCGGCGGGCACCGACAGCGGTCCGAGCCTGATCGGCGTCGGGGCCGCCTCGGTCGACTTCCAGGTCGGCACGGGACGCATGCCCATGGCCGTCAACGGCCCGCAGGCCGAACAGAAGCCGACGCAGTTCTCCGACGAGCAGGTCGCCGCCATGGCCGCCTACGTCGCGTCGCTCGCCCCCGGGCCCGCGATCCCCGACGAGTCGCTGCTCCAGGCCGACGGCGACACGACCAACGGTGCCGAGCTGTTCCGCATCAACTGCGCCATGTGCCACAACGTGGCCGGAGCGGGTGGGGCACTCACCCAGGGCAAGTTCGCCCCCGCACTCGACGGGGTGACCGCCCACCACATCTACGAGGCCATGCAGACGGGCCCGCAGAACATGCCGGTCTTCAACGACCTCAACCTGTCGCCCCAAGACAAGGCCGACATCATCACGTACCTCAAGTACGTCGAGAACAACCCGTCGCCGGGTGGATTCGAGCTCGGGAGCCTCGGCCCCGTCGCCGAAGGTCTCTTCATCTGGATCTTCGGGCTCGGTGCGATCGTCGCGATCACCATCTGGCTGACCGCACGGTCGAACTGACCCGCGTTCTCTCCGTACTTCACGAAAGGCAGAATCAATGGCAGAGCACGACGACGAGGCCCCCACGGCGGGCTCGGCTGTCGAGAAGCGCGAGCCTCGACAGGTCTCGGCCGGCACGGCGGTCGTGACGTCCGACGTGTTCCAGAACCCGGGTGAGCCGCCGCACCGCGATCGCGTCACCGACATCGACCCCAAGGTCGAGAAGCGTGCCGAACGCCAGGTCAGCCTGTTCTTCTTCCTGTCGATCGTCGGCAGCATCGCCGCCATCGGCGCCTACGTCGCGTTCCCGATCACGTCGGGCGACTCGGGTTCGGTCCGACTGAACAACCTGTTCCTCGGTCTCGGCATCGCCCTCGGGCTGCTGTCGGTCGGAATCGGTGCGGTCCACTGGTCCAAGACGCTCATGCCGGCTCGAGAGATCACCGAGATGCGCCACGACACGCGCGGTTCCGAGCCGACGCGTGAGAAGGCCGTCGAGGTCTTCGCATTGGGCAACCACGAGAGTGGCTTCGGTCGCCGTTCGCTCATCCGTAACAGCCTGATCGGTGCCCTCGTCGCGACTCCCCTGCCGGCCGTCGTGCTGTTCCGCGACCTCGCCCCGGCCGAAGATCCCAATGCCGTCCTGCGCCACACGCTGTGGGAAGAAGGCATGCACCTCGCCGCCGACCCCTCCGGCACCCGCATCAAGGCGTCGGACGTCACCCTCGGATCGGTGTTCCACGTCATCCCCGAGAACCTCAACGAATCAGAACACCTGCTCGAAGAGAAAGCCAAAGCGGCCGTCCTTCTCATGCGCCTCAAGCCGGAAGATCTCAATCCGGCCGAAGGACGCGAAGACTGGCAGTACGACGGAATCGTCGCCTACTCCAAGATCTGCACGCACGTCGGGTGCCCCGTGGCCCTCTACGAACAGCAGACACACCACCTGCTCTGCCCCTGCCACCAGTCCACGTTCGACGTGACGAACAACTGCGAAGTGATCTTCGGGCCCGCCAAGCGCCCCCTGCCGCAGCTGCCCATCACGGTCGACGCCGACGGGTACCTCGTCGCGCAGAGCGACTTCCACGAACCTGTGGGCCCGAGCTTCTGGGAGCGCGAAAAGTGATCACCACCACCCCGGCACAGGGTGCCGAACCGGCCACGTCGGACAACATCGGCAAGGCTCCGGCCTTCGCCCCGACGAAGACCAACAAATTCCTCGGTGCCACGGCGAACTACATCGACGAGCGCACGAGCATGTCCGGCCTGGTCAAAGAGGTGGGTCGCAAGATCTTCCCCGACCACTGGTCGTTCATGTTGGGCGAGGTCGCGCTGTACTCGTTCGTCGTCATCCTGCTCTCGGGCACGTTCCTGACGTTCTTCTTCCAGCCGTCGATGGCCGAGGTCAACTACAACGGTTCGTACGTTCCGCTCAAGGGCCTCAACATGTCGGCCGCCATGGCGTCGACGCTCGACATCTCGTTCGACATCCGCGGTGGTCTGCTCTTCCGGCAGATCCACCACTGGGCGGCCCTGCTGTTCGTCGCAGCGATCATGCTGCACATGCTGCGCGTCTACTTCACCGGCGCGTTCCGCAAGCCCCGCGAGATCAACTGGGTCGTGGGCTTCACGCTGTGGATCCTCGCCATGGCCGAGGGCTTCACCGGATACTCGCTTCCCGACGACCTGCTCTCGGGCAACGGTGCGCGCATCATCGACGGCATGATCAAGGGGATCCCCGTGATCGGCGTCTGGATCTCGTACCTCGTGTTCGGTGGCGAGTTCCCGGGCACCGACATGGTCGGTCGCTTCTACTCGCTGCACATCATGCTGCTGCCGGCGCTGCTGATCGCCCTGCTGGGTGTCCACCTGCTGCTGCTGATCATCAACAAGCACACGCAGTTCGCCGGCCCCGGCAAGACCAACCAAAACGTCGTGGGCGTTCCGGTCATGCCCGTGTTCGCTGCGAAGGCCGGTGGATTCTTCTTCATCGTCTTCGGCGTCATCGTCCTGATCGCCTCGCTGTTCACGATCAACCCCATCTGGAACTACGGGCCCTACGACCCGTCCCCTGTGTCGGCGGGTACGCAGCCCGACTGGTACATCGGCTTCGCCGACGGTGCCCTCCGCCTCGTGCCCCCGGGCTGGGAGTTCGTGGCCTTCGGGTACACGGTGTCGATGAACATCCTCGTGCCGATCGCGGTGCTCGGTCTCTTCATCGTCGTGGTGCTGCTGTATCCGTTCTTCGAGGCATGGGTCACCGGCGACAAGCGCGAACACCACATCCTCGACCGGCCCCGCAATGCTCCGACGCGCACCGCCATCGGTGCGGCCGGCATCGTGTTCTACGCCAGCCTCTGGGCAGCGGCGAGCTCCGACATCATGGCGACCCACTTCCACCTGTCGTTGAACTACGTGATCCACGCCTGCCAGGCAGCGTTGATCGTCGGCCCGTTCATCGCCTTCTGGGTCACGAAGCGTGTCTGCCTCGCCCTTCAGAAGAAGGACCGTGAGATCGCTCTGCACGGCTACGAGTCGGGACGCATCGTGCGCCTTCCCGGTGGCGAGTACATCGAGGTGCACGAGCAGCTCGACGAGTACGAGCGCTGGCGTCTGCTCGACTTCAACGAGTACGAACCCCTCATGGTCCGTCCCAACGCCAACGGGAAGATCACGGCCCTGCAGCGAGCACGTGCGTCGGCATCGTCGTTCTTCTTCGAGGACCGCATCGCTCCGGTGAAGCGTTCCGAGATCGAGGCATCGCACCACGACGAAGGCCACTGACCTTCGGCAGTCCCCGGGCCCGGTTGCACGCTCTGTGCAGCCGGGCCTTCGGCATTCCCTGGGGAGACCCGCATGCCCAGGCCGTACTCGCAGGGAGCCCAGGGCTTCCCTTCCGGCTCAGCCACACCAGCGCCAGCATGCCATCCCCGGGAGACGGCCAGGTGCCGACGTGACCAGCCCCCGCCCCTCGTAGAGAGCCCGCCCGAGTCGGCATCTCTCAGCCGCATCCACGATATGTGCTCGGGGAGGTGGGCTGCCCGGGGCCGACAAGGGCCTCTTCGTCTCGCCACGACGACGTGCCCACCAGGTCGACCTCGCGCGCTCGAGGGGCTCCCATCCTATTCCCTGGCGCTCGCCCCCCAAGTTGGCGCGTACGCAGCCGAGGATGACAACAGGTCCTTCCCCCGCCCACGGCCTCCGTGTCGGCGCTCGTCGTCGACAGGACGTGACTCGGCCCGGTCACCGCGGGTTCTTCCCGGTCAGTGAATAGACACGGGCTCGACCTCCCGGGCACCCCTCCGCCTGCCCTCATCTGGCGGCGATGTCTAGACCTCCCCTCGGAGAGCATCGTCCCGCGGACCCCCTCGCACCGGTCCTGCTCGCGCGGAAGGCGATTTCCCCGGGCCGATGGAGGTCAGGGCGTCATGGCCGCTCTGTGGACATCATCCACTGCCGGAAGTACGCGCACGGCCTCCGTCGGCTCCGCCGAGACCCCGGCCGACCTAGCGGACTCTGGATGGCCCTCAGGCCGGCCCCGGGTGGCGTCGCAAACATCCTGGGCCGAGTTGTCGCTAGGAGCCATGACACCGAGGAGCTTCACATGCACCAATCACCGGAAGACCGGGCCTCTGCTTCATCGGAGAGGTCTCTCCCCCACGGGTACGGCCTGGCTGGCCACCCCACGGGTACGGCCTTGCTGGCCACCCCACGGTGCGGCCTTGCTGGCCACCCCACGGTATGGCCTTGCTGGCCACCCCACGGTGCGGCCTTGCTGGCCACCCCACGGTGCGGCCTTGCTTGCCACCCCGCGGTGCGGCCTTGCTTGCCACCCCGCGATGCGACCTGGCCTGCCACCCCCCGCGGCGCGGCCTGGCCTGCCCCGCACGGTAAGGCCTGGCTTGCCAACCACGGTACGGGCTGGCTCGCCGCCCTCTGCTGCCCAGAGCGTCGGGATCGAGGGCCCCGGCAGCAGCGCCTGCTGCTGTCGCCACCAGGGCCGTCAAGCCCCACACTCCCAACTGCTCTTGTGGGTCTACCGTCAGTCGCGATGCTGCCGCCTTGAGACCGTCACGTTGATGACCGACGGCCGATGGCGCTCCCTCGAGGCTGCCGTCGAGAGCCTCGCGCCAGACGTGGGACGACGAAGGGCGCCGGTCCGAAGACCGACGCCCTTCCCGCTCGAACGAGCAGGCGAACTAGTGTGCGAAGTTGCCGCGGTAGTACTCGTAGACCCAGCCGACGAGAGCCACGGCCGTCAGAGCGGCACCGATGTAGATGATCCACATGCCCACGGCCAGCGCCAGGAAGATGAGGCTGCAACCAGCAGCGAGGATGATCGGCCACCACGACCAGGGGCTGAAGAAGCCCATCTCGGGGTCACCGTCGTCGATGTTGGCGTCCAGACGGTCCTCGGGCAGCTCGCCCCCCTGGGTGGCGTGCGAGCGGCCCATGTAGAACGCCAAGAAGGCGCCGAGCATACCGGCCAAACCGATGCCCAGCGTGCCCGCCCACTCGACCTGGCCGGTGTCGAGCAGGCTCCAGAGCACGTAGACCGCGCACATGAGGAAGAAGAAGATCGCGAGGATCCAGAACAGCGTCGCGTTGGTCTTCATCGGGGTTACTTCACTTTCTCGCTGGACGCGTCGTACGTGGGGGCGTCAGGTGCGTCCTTCACCGGGCCGATGCCGACGGGCAGTCCGGCTTCGGGGTGGTTCAGGTCGAATGCCGGCGACTCGGAACGGATGCGCGGGATCGACGTGAAGTTGTGTCGCGGCGGCGGGCACGACGTCGCCCACTCGAGCGAACGTGAGTAACCCCACGGGTCGTTGACCTCGACCTTGGGCGCACGACGAGCCGTGATGTACACGTTGTAGAGGAACGGCAGGATCGAGACACCCAGCAACATGGCGCCGATGGTCGAGAGCTGGTTCATCCACGTGAAGTGGTCCTCGGGCTGGTACGTGGCGTAGCGACGGGGCATGCCCATGACGCCGAGCCAGTGCTGCACGAGGAACGTCGTGTGGAAACCGACGAACAGCATCCAGAAGTGGATCTTGCCGAGGCGCTCGTTGAGCATCTTGCCCGTCCACTTCGGCCACCAGAAGTAGAAGCCCGAGAACATGGCGAAGACGACCGTGCCGAAGACGACGTAGTGGAAGTGCGCCACGACGAAGTACGTGTCGGACACGTGGAAGTCGAGTGGGGGCGACGCCAGGATCACGCCGGTGAGGCCACCGAAGGTGAAGGTGATCAGGAAGCCGATCGCCCAGAGCATCGGCGTCTCGAAGGTGACCGAGCCGCGCCACATGGTGCCGATCCAGTTGAAGATCTTCACACCGGTGGGGACCGCGATGAGCATGGTCATCAGGGAGAAGAACGGCAGCAGGACGGAGCCGGTGACGTACATGTGGTGCGCCCACACCGTCACGGACAGGGCCGCGATCGAGATGGTTGCGTAGACGAGAGTCTTGTACCCGAAGATCGGCTTGCGGCTGAAGACCGGGAACACCTCGGACACGATGCCGAAGAACGGCAGGGCGATGATGTAGACCTCGGGGTGACCGAAGAACCAGAACAGGTGCTGCCAGAGGATGGCGCCACCGTTGGCGGGGTTGAAGACCTGAGCGTCGAAGACGCGGTCGAAGCCGAGGCCGAAGAGAGCCGCGGCCAGCACCGGGAAGGCCATGATCACGAGGATCGAGGTGATCAGGGTGTTCCAGGTGAAGATCGGCATGCGCCACATGGTCATGCCCGGGGCGCGCATCGAGACGATCGTGGTGATGAAGTTCACCGAACCGAGGATCGTGCTGAACCCGGTGAGGCCGAGACCGAACACCCACAGGTTTCCACCCAGTCCTGGAGAGAACGTCGTGTCGCTCAGGGGCGCATAGGCGAACCAACCGAACGATGCCGCACCCTGCGGGGTGAGGAAGCCGGCGACGGCGATGATCGAGCCGAAGGAGTAGAGCCAGAAGGCGAAGCCGTTCAGTCGGGGGAACGCGACGTCCGGCGCACCGATCTGGAGCGGCATGAGGACGTTCGCGAAGCCCGAGAACAGGGGGGTCGCGAACATGAGCAACATGATCGTGCCGTGCATCGTGAAGAGCTGGTTGTACTGCTCTTTGGTGGCGACGATCTCGAGGCCCGGGGCGAAGAGCTGGGCGCGGATGATCAACGCCATGACCCCGCCGAGGCAGAAGAAGAGGAACGACGTGATCAGGTACATGTACCCGATGGTCTTGTGGTCGGTCGACGTGATCCAGTTGACGACGACGTTGCCCTTGCGGCCGACCTTCGAGGCTCCGAAGTTCTGACCGGACGAGGTCCCACCGGTGGTGGGACGGGTGGCGGTGGCTGAGCTCATCGAACCGTGCCTTACTTCTCGGAGTCTTCGGTGCCGGCGGCGTTGGCGGGTGCCTCGGTGCCGGGCTGGTTGGTGTTGGTGTTGTACTGGTCGCCCAGCAGGCCGGTGTTGCCCTCGGCGTCGAGCGTCTGCAGGTACTGGTCGTACTCGGACTGCGACACGACCTTGACGTTGAAGAGCATCAGCGAGTGGTACTCGCCACACAGCTCAGCGCACTTTCCGCTGAACGTGCCTTCTTTCTCGGGCGTGAAGTACATCGAGTTGGTCTTGCCGGGGATCGTGTCCTTCTTGTAGAGGAAGTCGATGATCCAGAAGGAGTGGGCCACGTCGCGCGACTTGAGGTCGATCTGCACGGTCTTGCCGACGGGGAGGTAGAGCTCGGGGAGCTGACTCTCGTCGATCGTGCCGTCACCCAGCTCTTGCGCCTGGATGCCCTGGTAGTAGACGCTCTCGTCTTCGTTCTGCTGGTCGATGTAGTTGAAGTCCCACGCCCAGCGCTTGGCGTAGACGTCGATCTTCACGTCGGGGCTCGCGGTGGGCGCCTCGATGGCGGCCTGGTCGCGGGCGGTGAAGGCGAAGAAGCCCAGCACGAGGATCAGCGGCACGACCGTGTAGAAGATCTCGATCGGCATGTTGTAGCGCAGCTGGACGGGCAGGCCCGTCTGGCCCTTGCGGCGGCGGTAGGCCACGCACACCCAGATGATCAGGCCCCACACGATGACGCCGACGATCAGCAACACGATCCACGAGGTGACCCAGAGGCCGATGACGCGGTCCACGTGGTTGGTCGTGCCCGCGGTGGTGGGCAGCCACCCCTGCAGCTGGTCGGTGGTGCACCCCGCTAGCACGAGAGCCAGGACGACTGCCATGGGGGCGGCAGCCCAACGAAGACGGCGGTTAGAACGCACTGTTACCTCTCGGATGACACGACAGTGGGGGGTGTTCCCAGTGTTGACGGGGACCTGCCTAGCTTACTCGCAGGTTCGACCCCCCAGCGCACGGCACGCGCCGGAAGCCTCTCGACGTCGAGCGAGAACGAGCACGGGACACGCGAGAGGGGATCACCCTCGCGGATGATCCCCTCTCGACGCGCGGCTCGGAGCCGCCCGTCGACGATCAGTGGAAGCTGTCGCCGCAGGCGCAGCTGCCCTGCGCGTTGGGGTTGTCGATGGTGAACCCCTGCTTCTGGATGGTGTCCTCGAAGTCGATGGCTGCGCCGTCGAGGTAGGGGACGCTCATCTTGTCGACGATGACCTCGACGCCGTCGAAGTCGACCGTCGCGTCGCCGTCGAGCATGCGCTCGTCGAAGTACAGCTGGTAGATGAGCCCCGAGCAGCCACCGGGCTGGACCGCCACGCGGAGGCGCAGGTCGTCCCGGCCCTCTTGCGTGAGCAGGCTCTTCACCTTGTCCGCGGCGGTGGACGTGATCGTCACGCCGTGCGCCTTCGCGTCGACGGGAGCGGTTGCGATGTCGGTCATGGTGCCTCCTTCGGGCCGGGTCGAGTGCGGGGCACTCGTCGTCGACCAGTGTAAGCAGCCGGGGACCGGTTTTGTTCCGGACCCGCGCCTCCCCCGGGTGTCGCCGGCGCCGAGGAGGCGCGGGTCGCGCCGGTCAGCCCCTCGCGTCGAGACGCGCCAACAGGATCGCCTCGCTGAGGATCGCCCGGTGCAGCACGCCGAGGTGCTGCGATTCGTTCGGGCTGTGCGCCCGGGTGTCGGGGTCCTCGACGCCGGTGACGAGGATCTGGGCCTCGGGGAAGGTCCGGACGAGGTCGGCGATGAACGGGATCGACCCGCCGATGCCCGTCTGGACCGGCGCCTCGCCCCAGCCCTCGGTCATCGCGACCGTGGCGTCGGCGATGGCCGTGCCGGTCGTGTCCACCAGGAAGGGATCGCCCCGGTCGACGTCGTCGATCTGCACGTGGGCGCCGAACGGTGCGTGCTCACGCAGGTGCGCCTCCAGGGCGGCGTAGGCGTCCTCGGCGGTCTGGCCGGGGGCGATGCGGGCGCTGATGCGGACCGACACCTCGGGGCTCAGCGTGTTGGACGCGTTGGCGACCGACGGGGCGTCGATGCCGGTCACGGTGATCGAGGGCTGCGACCACACCCGACTCAGGATCGGACCGCGTCCGATGGGGCTCACGCCCTCGAGCAGGCCGCTCTCGTCGCGCAACTGCTGTTCGCTCTGCTCCGGGTGCTCGGCCTCACGACTCGTCAACCCGGCCACGGCGACGCTGCCGTCGTCGTCGTGCAGGGTCGCGAGCAGCTTCACCATGGCCAGCATGGCGTCGGGCACCGCCCCGCCGAGCATGCCGGAGTGGGACGCGTGGGCCAGGGTGCGGACGGTCAGGCGGAAGGTCACGTTGCCGCGCAGGCCGACGGTGATGGCGGGCACCCTCGGGCCCCAGGTGCGGAGGCCGCCCCGACGATGACGTCGGCACGCAGCTCGTCCTGGTGCTGCACGAGGAAGTCGGCGAAGGAGCGGGAACCGAACTCCTCCTCGCCCTCGATGAACAACGAGACGCCGACGCCGAGGTCGTCTCCGAGCACCTCGTGCACCGCGCGGAGGGCCGCCACGTGCGTCATCACGCCGGCCTTGTCGTCGGACGCGCCCCGTCCGTACAGGCGATCGCCCTTGACCGTCGGCTCGAACGGAGGGGTGTCCCAGTCGGCGTCGTCGCCCTGCGGCTGCACGTCGTGGTGCGCGTACAGGAGGATGGTCGGCTTGCCGTCGCGAGCCGCACGTCGGGCGAGCACGGCGGGCTGGCCGAGGGTCCCGCTGCCACCGACGGGGGCCCTGCTCACGGTCACCTGGTCGAAGAGGCCCGTGCCCTCGACGAGGGCGGCGACCGCGTCGGCGCTGCGTCGCACGTGCTCGGGGTCGAAGGCATCCCACGAGACGGAGGGGATGCGCACGAGGGCGCCGAGGTCACTGATCGTCGCGGGCAGACCCGCGTGCACGGCCTCCGCGAGTTCGCTGACAGTACGGGGATCGGTCGGTCGGACGGGATGCTGCGAGTCGCTCATGCAGGTAATCTTAGGAACTCGGACAACCCTGAGGATCTCCCGTGGCCAAGCCAGACAGCAAGACGACCGAGACGACCACCGTCGCCGAGCCCGAGTCGACCGCGGTCGGCAAGGGTCGGCCGACGCCCACGCGACGCGAGCGCGAGGCTGCCAACCAGAGGCCCCTCGTCGCCTCGGGCAAAGAAGCCCAGAAGGCCCAGCGGGCCCGTCTGGCCGAGCAGCGTGACCGTGCCCGCGTCGGCCTCGCGAACGGCGAGGAACGATTCCTGCCCGACCGCGACAAGGGCCCGCAGCGACGCTTCATCCGCGACCACGTCGACGCCCGCTTCAGCGTGGGCGAGGCCATGATCCCGATCATGGTCGTCGTCATCGCCATGACTCTCGTGCAGTCGGCCGCCATCCAGTCGATCACGCTGCTCGTGCTCTGGGGATTCTTCGCCCTCGCCGTCGTCGACTGCCTCATCGTCGGCCGCAGTGTCAACCGCAAGCTCGCCGCCAAGTACGGTGCCGAGAACGTCCGCAAGGGCAACCGCTGGTACGCCGCCATGCGCGCGATGCAGCTCAAGCCCATGCGCCTGCCCAAGCCGCAGGTCAAGCGCGGCGAGTACCCGACCGCCTAGGCGCGTCACCCCGGACGACGAACGGCGTCACCCCTGGTGGGTGACGCCGTTTCGCGTCGGTGGCTGCGTGGACCGGAGGTCTCGTCAGGCGGCGGGCCGTCGCCGACGCAGGGCGACGAGCCCTCGGTTGACCTGGCGCGCCCAGAGCGGCCCGCGGTAGAGGAAGGCCGTGTAGCCCTGCACCAGCGTGGCCCCGGCGCGCAGTCGTTCGTCGACGTCCTCGGCGCTCGAGACGCCCCCGACGGAGATGACGCACGTCTCGCTCGGGACGGACTCCCGGACGAGCCTCAAGACCTCGAGGGATCGCCTGGCGAGCGGCGCACCCGAAAGACCACCGGCTCCCGCAGCCTCGACGACGGAGCCTTCGGTGACGAGGCCTTCTCGCGACACCGTCGTGTTGGTGGCGATCACGCCCGCCAGGCCGAGCTCGGTGACGAGGGCACCGATCCGGCGGACCCCGTCGTCGTCGAGGTCGGGGGCGATCTTGACCAGCACGGGGGTGTGCCCCGCGGCGTCGCGGACGGCCTCGAGGAGCGGGGCGAGCCTGTCGAGCTCTTGCAGCCCGCGGAGACCCGGGGTGTTGGGCGAACTGACGTTCACGGCGAGGTAGTCGGCCAGTGGAGCCAGGAGGCGCGTGCTGGCCAGGTAGTCGTCGATCGCGTCGTCGACGTCCACGACGCGACTCTTGCCGATGTTCACACCGATGACAGGCCGTGACGGGGCCGACCGTGCCCTGCTGAGTTCGAGAGCCGCCGCGTGGGCGCCGGAGTTGTTGAACCCCATGCGGTTCACGACGGCGAGGTCGGCGACGAGACGGAAGAGTCGAGGACGGTCGTTGCCGGGCTGCGGCCGAGCCGTCACCGTGCCCACCTCGACGTGCCCGAACCCGAGCGCGCCGAGACCGGGGATGCCCTTGGCGTCCTTGTCGAAGCCTGCTGCGACGCCGAAAGGTGAGGTGAAGTGGAGTCCGAGCGTCTCGACGGCGAGGGACGGTGCCGGGGCCGTCAGGCGTCCGACGACGCCGGCCAGGCCCACCTTGGGGATCGCCTTGATGACCCGGAAGGCGAGATGGTGGGCGTCCTCGGGGTCCATCTTGGCGAAGACGACGTCGAAGAGGACGCGGTACGGGGTCCTCACTCGTCGACCGACCGGGTGGAGAGCGGACGGGACGCGTGCTCTTCGCGCAGTTGACCGATCGAGGCCTCGAAATCCTCGAGCGAGTCGAAGGCCTGGTACACACTGGCGAATCGCAGGTACGCCACCTCGTCGAGGTCGCGGAGCGGAGGCAGGATGGCCAGACCGATGTCGTTGGCCTCGATCTGCGACGCACCGCTCGCCCGGACGGCCTCCTCGACCTTCTGCGCCAGGACGGCGAGGTCGCCGTCGGTCACCGGGCGACCCTGGCAGGCCTTGCGAACGCCCGAGATGATCTTGTCGCGACTGAACGGTTCGAGAACGCCGTTGCGCTTCACCACGTTGAGGCTCGCGGTCTCGGTCGTGCTGAACCGACGACCGCAGTTCGGGCACTGCCTGCGACGACGGATCGACGTGCCGTCGTCACTGGTGCGGGAGTCGACGACTCGGGAGTCGGGGTGGCGGCAGAAGGGGCAGAACATGGTGCGGCCAGATTATCGGACGCCGGGGGCGACGTCGGACGCTCGGGGCACCCGAGAGCCCGTCCGCGGGGACCGTTCTCGGTTCAGGGGCGCGACAGCCGGGCCGCGACGGCCTCGCCGTGGGCGGGCAGCAGCTCGGCGTTCGAGAGCGCCACGAGCCGCTCGGCCACGACACCGAGGGCTTCGGCGTCGTACCGGACGATCTGTTGCGGTCGGAGGAACGTGAACGCGCCGAGCCCGGACGAGAAGCGCGACTGCCCGCTGGTGGGCAGGACGTGGTTCGAACCGGCGAGGTAGTCGCCCAGACTGACGGGCGTGTCCGGCCCCACGAAGATCGCGCCGGCGTCGGTGACGTCGGCCAGGACCGCGTCGTCGTCGCGGGTCTGCACTTCGAGGTGCTCGGGCCCGTAGGCGTTGCTGAAGGCGGCGGCCTGCCGGAGGTCGTCGACCAGGACGACCGCCGATTGGCGACCGGAGAGGGCGGTCCGGACTCGGGCGGCGCTCAGGGTGCGGGGCACGAGCCGGGTGAGTTCGGCGACGACGGCCTCGCCGAAGGCGGCTGAGTCCGTGACGAGGACGGCCGAGGCCTCCTCGTCGTGCTCGGCCTGGCTGATGAGGTCGACGGCGACCAACGTGGCGTCCGCCGAGTCGTCCGCGATGACGAGGATCTCGGTCGCGCCGGCCACTGAATCGATGCCGACACGACCGCGCACGAGCTGCTTCGCCGCGGCGACGAAGTTGTTGCCCGGACCCGTGATGACCTGGACCGGCTCGAGCTCGAGCTCGGGCACGCCGTAGGCGAGCGCACCGATGGCGCCGGCACCGCCGATCGCGTAGACCTCGTCGATGCCCAACAACCCGGCCGCACCCAGGATGACGGGGTGGACTCCCCCGCCGTGTTCGCGCTGCGCGGGTGACACGAGGGCGATCGACGACACCCCTGCCACCTGTGCGGGGACGACGTTCATCACCACGCTCGAGGGATACACGGCCTTGCCGCCGGGAACGTACACTCCGGCGCGCGTGACGGGCTGCCACCGCTGCTCGATGACGGCCCCCGGGGCTGGTCTGGTCGTGGTCGACGCCGGGACCTGGGCCCGGCTGGCTTGCGTGACCCGCGCGATCGACTCGACCAGCGCCTCCTTGACCAGGGGGTCCAGGGCTGCCACGGCGTCGTCGATGGTCTGCGTCGCGACGCGCAGCGTGTCGGGACGGACGCCGTCGAAGCGTGCCGCCTGGTCGCGCAGGGCGGCGGCACCCCGCTCGCGGACGTCGTCGACGAGACGCCGGGCGGCGTCCGTCGCGGCGCCGACGTCGGCGTGGGACCGCGGGACGAGGTCGAGCAGCTGGGCGTGGGTCGGCGCGAGACCGCGCAGATCTGTGGTCTGGATCATGGCCCGTCCAGCCTAGTCAGTAGGCTCGGGAGCATGACGGACGACAACGCGACGATCTCGCGGCCCGACGACTCCCTCGAGGTGTTCAAGGAGGCCTTCCGACGCCACGCCGCCGGTGTCGCGATCGTGACGGCGCGAGACGCCGACGGCGCGCCGGTCGGGTTCACGGCCACATCCCTGGCGTCACTGGCCGCCGTGCCGCCGCTCGCGACCTTCAACATGGCCAGGACGGCGAGTTCATGGCCTGCCGTCTCGGAGACGGACCAGGTCATCGTGCACCTGCTCGGCCTGCGCAACCGCGACCTCGCCCGACGCATGGCGGGTCCCGCCGCCGAGCGCTTCGCCGGGGACCACTGGACCGACGGGCCGAACGGAGTGCCGCTGCTGACGGGCGTGACCGCCTGGATGACCGGGACCGTCGTCGAGCGGTTGCCGGTCCACGGCAACGCCGTCGTGGTCGTGCGCATCGGGACGGGCGGCGTCGGCGAGGACGACGACGCCCTGCTGTACCACGACCGGCGGTACCTGAGGCCTGTGCACCTCGAGGACTGACACCGGGCGCGCCTCGTGCCGGCAGCCGGGCGCCGACCACCTCAGACGAGGCAGCCGGGACCCAGCAGGCTCTTGAGTTCGCCGAACAGGTCGGCCGTGACGTCGACCGGCATGGGGATCTCGAACACGCGGGCGGCCTCGCCCTTGACGAGTCGGAGGCGGACCTCGGTGCCGCCGGCATGACGGCCGAGCACCGCCGCCAGCTCGGTGACCGTGTCATGTGTGGCCCGGTGCTCGGGCATCTGCAGGAGCAGCGGCCCGTGGGTCACGCCGACGCCCAGGTCGGGCATGAACATGCTCGCGGCGTGCATGTTCATGCCGTCGTCGCGGACGCTGACCCGGCCCTTGAGCACGATGATCGAGTCGCCGACGAGTGACGGCCCGAACTCTTGGTAGGTCTTGCCGAGGAACATGGCCGAGATCTCGCCCCCGAAGTCCTCGACGGTGATGATGCCGTAGGGGTTGCCCGAGTTGCGCGCGACCCGGTGCTGCACGCTGGTGATGAGCCCGGCGATCGTGACCGTCTCGCCGTCGATCGTCGCGGGGTCGCTCGCCAGGATGTCGGTGACCGTCGTCTGGGCGTGCTTCGCCAGAGGCAGCTCGAGGCCTGCGAGCGGGTGATCGGAGACGTACAGGCCCAGCATGTCTCGCTCGAACGCCAGCTTGTCGCGTTTGGACCACTCGGGACGTTCGGGCACGTGCTGGACGTCCTGCGGCTCGTCCCACAAGGAGTCGAAGTCGAAGCCGACCTGACCGTTCGCCTCGGCCCGCTTCTCGCTGACCGCGGCCTCGACGGCGGACTCGTGGATCTCGACGAGGGCACGCCGTGTGGACCCCAGCGAGTCGAATGCCCCTGCCTTGACGAGAGACTCCACGGTGCGCTTGTTCGCCACGGGGAGCGGCACCTTGCGCAGGAAGTCGTGGAACGAGGTGAAAGCACCCTCTTTCTTGCGCGCGGCGATGACGTGGTCGACCACGTTGAAGCCGACGTTGCGCACGGCCCCCATGCCGAAGCGGATGTCGTCGCCGACGGCCGCGAAGAAGCCGATGGATTCGTTGACGTCGGGCGGCAATACCTTGATGCCCATCCGGCGGCACTCGTTGAGGTAGAGGCCCAGCTTGTCTCGGGAGTCCCCCGTGCTCGTGAGCAGGGCGGCCATGTACTCGGCCGGGTAGTGGGCCTTGAGGTAGGCCGTCCAGTACGAGACAACGCCGTACGCAGCCGAGTGCGCCTTGTTGAAGGCGTAGTCGGAGAAGGGCAGCAGGATGTCCCAGAGCATCTTGACGGCATCGGGCGAGAACCCGTTGTCGAACATGCCCTTCTCGAACCCGGCGTACTGCTTGTCGAGCTCGGACTTCTTCTTCTTTCCCATGGCGCGTCGGAGGATGTCGGCCTGACCCAGCGAGAAGCCGGCGACCTTCTGCGCGATGGCCATGACCTGCTCTTGGTAGATGATCAGGCCGTAGCTGGTCGAGAGGATCTCTTGCAGCGGCTCTTCGAGCTCGGGGTGGATCGGGGTGATCTCTTGCGCGCCGTTCTTGCGCAAGGCGTAGTTCGTGTGCGAGTTGGCACCCATGGGGCCCGGTCGGTAGAGCGCGATGACGGCCGAGATGTCTTCGAAGTTGTCGGGCTTCATCAGGCGGAGGAGCCCGCGCATGGGCCCGCCGTCGAGTTGGAACACCCCGAGCGTGTCGCCGCGCCCCAGCAGTTCGTAGGCGCCCCGGTCGTCGAGCTCGAGGTCTTCGAGCACGAGGTCGAAGCCACGGTTCGTCTTGATGTTGTCGAGGGCGTCGTTGATGATCGTGAGGTTGCGCAACCCCAGGAAGTCCATCTTGATGAGCCCGAGGGACTCGCAGGCCGGGTAGTCGAACTGCGTGACGATCTGACCGTCCTGCTCGCGCTTCATGATGGGGATGATGTCGATGAGCGGATCGCTCGACATGATGACGCCGGCGGCATGCACACCCCATTGGCGCTTCAGCCCCTCGAGGCCGAGCGCCGTGTCGAAGACGGTCTTGGCCTCGGGGTCGGACTCGACCACGGTGCGGATGTCGCCGGCCTCTTTGTAGCGCTCGTGCTGCTTGTCGAAGATGCCGGTGAGGGGGATGTCCTTGCCCATCACGGCGGGGGGCATGGCCTTGGTGAGCTTCTCACCCATGCCGAAGGGGAAGCCGAGCACTCGAGAGCTGTCCTTCAGGGCCTGCTTCGCCTTGATGGTGCCGTACGTGACGATCTGCGCGACACGTTCGTCGCCGTACTTCTCGGTGACGTACTGGATCACCTCGCCGCGACGACGGTCGTCGAAGTCGACGTCGAAGTCGGGCATGGAGACGCGGTCGGGGTTGAGGAACCGCTCGAAGATCAGACCGTGGCGCAGCGGGTCGAGGTCGGTGATGCGCATGGCGTAGGCGGCCATCGAGCCGGCCCCCGAGCCACGGCCCGGCCCGACCCGGATGCCGTTCTCCTTCGACCAGTTGATGAAGTCGGCGACCACCAGGAAGTAGCCGGGGAATCCCATGCCGGTGATGACACCGATCTCGTACTCGGCCTGCTTGCGCACGTCGTCGGGGATGCCCGCCGGGTAGCGGTACACGAGCCCCTTCTCGACCTCTTTGATGAACCAGGTCTCTTCGGTCTCGCCCTCGGGCACCGGGTAGCGCGGCATGTAGTTGGCCGAGGTGTTGAACTGCACGTCGCACCGCTCCGCGATGAGCAGCGTGTTGTCACACGCCTCGGGGTGGTCGCGGAAGAGGTGTCGCATCTGCTGAGCGGACTTCAGGTAGAACTCGTCGGCGTCGAACTTGAAGCGGTTCGGGTCGTTGAGCGTCGAGCCGGACTGGACGCAGAGGAGCGCCGCGTGGCTGGTGGCATCGTGCTCGTGTGTGTAATGGAGGTCGTTCGTCGCGACGAGCGGCAGGTCGAGGTCTTTCGCCAGGCGCAGCAGGTCGCCCATGATCTGGCGCTCGATGCCGAGCCCGTGGTCCATGATCTCGGCGAAGTAGTTCTCTCGGCCGAAGATGTCACGGAAGTCGGAGGCCGCCTTGAGCGCCTCGTCGTACTGGCCGAGCCGCAGGCGGGTCTGCACCTCGCCACTCGGGCAGCCGGTCGTGGCGATGAGGCCCTCGGAGTACTGCGACAGCAGTTCGCGGTCCATGCGGGGTTTGAAGTAGTACCCCTCGAGCGAGGCCCGGGACGAGAGGCGGAACAGGTTGTGCATGCCCGTGGTGTTCTCGGACAGCAGGGTCATGTGCGTGTACGCACCGGAACCCGACACGTCGTCGCGTCCGCCGTCGCCCCACCGAACGCGCGTCTTGTCGCCCCGGTGCGTGCCCGGCGTGATGTAGGCCTCGGTGCCGATGATGGGCTTGACGCCCGCCTCGGTCGCGGTCTTCCAGAAGTCGTACGCCCCGAACACGTTGCCGTGGTCGGTGACCGCCACCGCGGGCATCCCCTGCGCCGCGGCCTCGGTGACCAACGGCTTGACCCGGGCCGCACCGTCGAGCATCGAGTACTCGCTGTGCACGTGCAGATGGACGAATGAGTCTTTGCTCGAGGCCACGGGGCTCCTCGTCTGGTGGTGGATCTGGCGACTAGGGGAACAGCCTAACTCCGACGGAGGACATCGAGAGCGAGCTGCAGGTCGGTGGGGTAGGTCGACCGGTACACCACCGGCTCACCCGTCCCGGGGTGACGGAAACCGAGCTGCACGGCGTGTAGCCACTGCCGCGTGAGACCGAGCGTCGCCGAGAGCGTCGGGTCGGCGCCGTAGGTCGCGTCACCGACGCAGGGGTGTCGCTGGGCCGCCATGTGGACGCGGATCTGGTGGGTCCGACCCGTCTCGAGGTGGATCTCGAGCAACGAGGCGGACGGGAACGCCTCGACCGTCTCGTAGTGGGTGACCGACGGCTTGCCGTCGACGACCACCGCGAACTTCCAGTCGGACGACGGGTGGCGCCCGATGGGCGCATCGATCGTCCCGGTGAGCGGGTCGGGGTGGCCCTGGACGACCGCGTTGTAGATCTTCTCGACGGTCCGCTCACGGAACGCCTGTTTGAGCAGCGTGTAGGCCCGCTCGGTCTTCGCCACGACCATGAGACCACTCGTGCCGACGTCGAGGCGGTGGACGATGCCGGCCCGTTCGGACGCACCCGACGTCGACCCGGTGAAGCCCGCGGCGGCGAGCCCGCCGAGCACGGTCGGACCGGTCCATCCGACCGACGGGTGAGCAGCGACGCCGACGGGCTTGTCGACGACCACGATCTCGTCGTCGTCGTGCACGACTGCCATGCCCGGTACGTCGACGGCGACCACGGCGGGGGCCTCGCGCGGTGACCACGTGACGTCGAGCCACGCACCGGCCTCGAGCCGGTCCGATTTGCCGACGGTGCGGCCGTCGACCGTCACCCCACCCGAGGCCGCGACCTCGGCCGCGAAGGTGCGGCTGAAGCCGAGCAGCTTCGCCAGGGCGGCGTCGACACGTTCGCCGGCGAGCCCGTCGGGCACCGGGAGGGCGCGCGTCTCGCTCACGAGTTGCTCCGGCGGTCGGCAGGAGGCGCGGTGTGAGCAGGAGCGCTCGGCTCACCGTCAGGAGTCGTCGGCTGGCCGTCCGGCGCCGGGTCGACCACCGGCGAACCGCCGTCCTGCCCGTCCTCCGCCGACCGCCGAGCCTTCTTCGTGCTCGGCGTGCGCGTGCCGTCGAGCCCGATGCCCAGCAACGTGAGCAGGAGGAGCAATCCCATGCTCGAGACGATGAAGACGTCCGCCACGTTGAAGATGGCCGGCAGGAGGGACGGGAAGTAGATGAAGTCGATGACGTGTCCCTGCCCGAAGGAGGGCTCTCGGAGCAGGCGGTCGGTGAGGTTGCCGAGGGTGCCACCGAGCAGCATGCCCAGCATGATCGACCAGGCCAGCGATCGGATGCGCCGGGCCACGATCAGGATGGCGACGGCGACACCGGCGGCGGCGATCGAGAAGATCCACGTCGAACCGCTCGCGAACGAGAAGGCGGCGCCGGGGTTCTTGACGAAGTGCAGTTGGAAGAACTCGCCGACGACGTCGACGGAACCGCCTTCGACGAGGGTGCGGGTGACCAACAGTTTGGTGCCCTGATCGAGGCCGTAGGCCACGACCGCGACGAAGGCCAGCGTCGCGAGAACGCGGACGCTGGCCTTCGTGGTGGGCTTGTCGCTCGACAAGACCTTAGTTCGAGCCGAAGCCCTGGGCGCTGGCCGGAGTCGACCGGGCGGCCTCGCCCGTGCCCTCACCGTCGAGCTCGTGGAGCTGACCTTCGATGTAGCTCTTGAGCTTGGAGCGGTAGTCACGCTCGAACGACCGCAGGTCGTCGATGCGACGTTCGACACTCGAGCGCTCGGTGTTGAGGCGATCGAGGATCTCGCGCTGCTGCGTCTCGGCGGCACCGACGATGTCACGCGACTTCGTCTCGGCCTCGGCGACGACCTCACGCTGACGGGCCTCGGCCTCGGACACGAGGCGTGCGGCGGTGGCGTGACCTTCGGCGATGAGAGCGTCACGCTTCTCGACACCCTCGCGGACGTGCTCTTCGTGCAGACGACGGGCCAACTGGAGCAGGCTGTTGGTGCTGCTGGTCTCGTCGGCCTCGGACACGGCCGGGGCGGAGTAGGCGGGAGCGGACGCCACGGCGGCGGGGGCCGCGACGACGGGCTCGGGCTCGACGACCGGCTCGGGCTCGACGGCCTCGGGGGCCGAGGCGGGAGCCGGTGCCGACGCAGGAGGCGGGGCGCTGGCCACCGGGGGCCGACACGGGGGGGGCTGCGTCGCGGGGGCGGGGGCGGCGCGCGGGGGGCGGTGGAGCGGCGGCG